>NZ_CP172056.1:300000-510000 GCF_049860565.1 Desulfitobacterium nosdiversum | reverse complement strand
CGCGCGAGAAAACCCTCGTTAAGGAACTCGGCAAAATGACCCCGTAACTTCGGGAGAAGGGGTGCTCTAGAGATAGAGCCGCAGAGAAGAGGTCCAGGCGACTGTTTAACAAAAACACAGGTTCCTGCTAATCTGAAAAGAGAAGTATAGGAGCTGACGCCTGCCCGGTGCTGGAAGGTTAAGAGGAGAGGTTAGCCGCAAGGCGAAGCTTTGAATTGAAGCCCCAGTAAACGGCGGCCGTAACTATAACGGTCCTAAGGTAGCGAAATTCCTTGTCAGGTAAGTTCTGACCCGCACGAAAGGCGTAACGATCTGGACACTGTCTCAACGAGGGACTCGGCGAAATTGTAATACCCGTGAAGATGCGGGTTACCTGCGACAGGACAGAAAGACCCCATGGAGCTTTACTGTAGCTTGACATTGGATTTTGGTATAAAATGTACAGGATAGGTGGGAGACTAAGAAGCTAGGGCGCCAGCCTTGGTGGAGTCGCCGGTGGGATACCACTCTTTTTGTACTGAAATTCTAACTTAGACCCCTGAATCGGGGTTGAGGACCGTGTCAGGTGGGCAGTTTGACTGGGGCGGTCGCCTCCTAAAGAGTAACGGAGGCGCCCAAAGGTTCCCTCAGCGCGGATGGAAATCGCGCGAAGAGTGTAAAGGCAAAAGGGAGCTTGACTGTAAGAGTTACAACTCGAGCAGGGACGAAAGTCGGGCTTAGTGATCCGGTGGTACCGAGTGGAAGGGCCATCGCTCAACGGATAAAAGCTACCCTGGGGATAACAGGCTTATCTCCCCCAAGAGTCCATATCGACGGGGAGGTTTGGCACCTCGATGTCGGCTCATCGCATCCTGGGGCTGTAGTAGGTCCCAAGGGTTGGGCTGTTCGCCCATTAAAGCGGTACGTGAGCTGGGTTCAGAACGTCGTGAGACAGTTCGGTCCCTATCCGTCGCAGGCGCAGGAAATTTGAGAGGAGCTGTCCCTAGTACGAGAGGACCGGGATGGACGGATCACTGGTGTACCAGTTGTCTCGCCAGAGGCATAGCTGGGTAGCTATATCCGGATCGGATAAGCGCTGAAAGCATCTAAGCGCGAAACCGACCTCAAGATGAGATTTCCCACAGCACAAGCTGGTAAGACCCCTGAATGATGATCAGGTAGATAGGCCCGATGTGGAAGCATGGTGACGTGTGGAGCTGACGGGTACTAATCGGTCGAGGGCTTGACCTAAAACCGCAACGAAGGTTAAACCTAACCGGAGCTCAAACGAAGGTTAGGGAAGAATCTGAAGACTTAAAAGAAAACAATCTGTGCAGTTTTGAGGGAACAGCGAAAGCTGAAAACTCAAAAGATCTGGTGATAATGCCGGAGGGGTTCCACCCGTTCCCATACCGAACACGGAAGTTAAGACCTCCAGGGCTGAGGGTACTTGGACCGCAGGGTCCTGGGAGAGTAAGTCGTCGCCAGGTAAGTAAAAAGAACTACGTTAGAAATAACGTAGTTCTTTTTTGTTATAATCTAGAGAAATGTGGAAAATAAAACTCGAAATGGAAGGAAACTTGGCGTATTTATAGAAAACATATCTATATACCTTAGATGCTGATTCAAACGTATAAGGTACTTCAGCTAGAGTTATGTACATAGGGGGAAGTATTATGCCTTATGAAGCTGGTGGCCGAGCAGATAAATTTGGTAATAGGTATGAAAGTCGTTGGGTCGTAAAACAATTGTTGCGATTATTAAATGAAGAAATATCTTCTGTGATTATTGAAGCTATTGGTGAAGAGGAAGAAGGAGTTGATCTCTGGATTAAAAACCTAGATGGTAGTCGAGAATGCCATCAATGCAAAGCGCGAAATTCTAGTAAGGAATATTGGGATCTTAGTGACTTAGATGCTAGAGGTATATTTAAGAAAGCCAAAAAGCAATTAGAAAATAATGATTCTGTAAACTATTATCTTATTTCGGCGGTGGCCGGGGTAATGATGAACGATCTCACAATCAGAGCGCAAAACTCAAATTCTAATTCTGAAGATTTTTATAAGTATCAAATTGAAACTAGCGGAAAAGAAGTAGTCAAAGCATTTAAGAGTTTTGCAAAATATATGCAATTAGATATTGATACGGTACAAGGTCGATACCGCGCATATGAATATCTAAGGAAAATATACTTAATTCAATATCCTGATGATATTAATACAAAGCAAAGTCTAAAAGAAATCATTATGTTTCTCTTTGTAGGGAATTCAGAAGCAATATATTCTTTGATTTCTAATTATGCAATTGAGAACCAATTGCTTGGAACCGAAATAAATTCTTTTATGTTAAATAATTACTTGCTATCACAACCTGACTTATCTAGTAGACAATTATGTAAAGATGAGAGGGTAATTTCAAGACTTGAGTTTCTAAACGAAGAATTTATTTCTTCATTTGTACCAATAAATAACTTGATTATTCATCGGACAGAAAGTGAAGAGTGCTATAACAAGGTTTTAAACGGTATATCATTAATTTTGCATGGAAAAGCAGGAAGCGGGAAAAGCGGATGTATTCTTGAATTATTAGAAAATCTTAAAAAAGCAAATATAATCCATCTTGCTTTGAAGTTAGATAGAAGATCACCAGAGTATACATCAAGAAAGTATGGAGAAAGTATAGGGTTACCCGAGTCACCAGTAATTTGCCTGGATCATATTTCTAAAAACAGAGAAGCTGTTTTAATTCTTGACCAACTTGATGCTATTCGTTGGACAAATAATCATTCTAAAACAGCACTAGAAGTTTGCAAGGAAATGATTCGAGAGGCAATCATTATTAATAAAAATCGTGATAAAAAAATAGTAATTGTATTTATTTGCCGCACATTTGATTTTCAAAATGATAGTGGAATTAAATCACTATTTATAAATGATGATAAGAAAGAGAATATTACATGGAAAGATATCGTTATAGGTGAATTGAAGGACCAAGATGTTAAGGATATTATTGGTGAAACATTTAATAATCTTTCAAAAAAACTACAAGTTTTGTTAAGAACTCCAAGTAATCTTTATATTTGGAATAATTTAGACGAAAAAAGACGGAACAGTAATTACCTCTCCTCTAGTGAATTAATAAAACAATGGTGGGAACAATTAAGCGAACATTATGAGACTATTGGTATATCGAATAGCCAATTGAATGAATTAAAAGATGCTATGGTAAGTCATATAGATAAATATGGAAAACTTATGATGCCCCAACAGCTTGTTGGTAAATATTCACGTCTTGCAGTCAAGCAACTATTATCAGATGGTTTGTTGATTTCAGATGGAAACAACATCGGATTTGTCCATCAAAGCTTCTATGACTATTTTTCTGTAGAGAAAATGCTTAATGAAATATTTAACGGTGCTTCAATTATAAATATCATGGGACCTAAAATAAAACAAACTCCTATGAAACGATATCAACTTCAAATGCTACTCGAAAATCTATTGGATTATGATATTGATTATTTTGTCACTCTTGGAAACGAGCTACTTACTAGCCAGGAAATACGGTTTTATATGAAATACGTTTTTTTAGAAGTATTGGGACAGGTAGATAAAATTAGTCAAAAAGTGAAATCTTTTATAGAGGCAAACATAGAGGATAGATACTGGAAACAACATATTTTTGATGTTGTTTTTCTTGGTCATCCAGTATTTATAAAATATCTTATCCAGGAGGGGTATATTACTTCGTGGCTTAACACAAAGGTAAATGAAGATTTAGGATTTAGCTTGCTTAGATCGGTAAATATTTCTATACCTGATGAAGTGACCTTACAAGTTCAACCATTTGCTTTTATTGATACTGATAAAGATACTAAAATTTATAATTGCTTGTGTTGGAATATTGAAGATGATTCGGAAGCCATGTTTGAATTCAGGTTAGAAGTATTAAAGAAGAGACCTCAGTTCAGGAACAACTATATCCATTGGGAAGCATTTCTAAATAAGAATCCGGAAAAAGCAATTATTATGCTTTATATGCTTGTCACAAATAGGGAAAATAAGGGGTACAATGAACATGATTTAGATCAAAAGGCTATTGATAAATTGGTTCAAGCTTCTGAAAGTAATCCATTATATATTTGGAATACCTTTATGCCATATGTGGCAAAGGCAACTTATAATATTACAAACCCATATGATAAACAATTAGATATATGGGAAAGCAAGCAATATATGAACCAAATTTATGGAAGAACCTTTATAAAGATGATCAAAGCATCCGCTGTTATACTTATTCAAAATGATCCTCTAGAATTTATTAAACTGGTTGAGCCCTATTTCCAAAATTATTCACTAATAGTAAATGAAATAATTCTTCATGTCATGGAAAAGTTACCAAGTGAATATTCGGATTATGCATTAAACTGGCTATTGGAGAGGCCTCATCATCGTTTATTTAATTATATCGGAGAAAATGATGAGTATTTGTATTCAGCAAAAAGGATTATAGAAAGACATTCAAAAACGTGTTCGGAGCAAGTTTTTAACAAACTTGAAGCAGCTATTTATTATTATCATGATGAAGATGAACTAAGCCATGCCAAACATCGTTTTGAGTTTAATAAAGAGAACAGAAAATCTGGTAGTCGTCTATTAGCTTACTGGCCATATTGGGGTAAGATTCAGTGTTATTTAATTCCTGCTTTGGATAATAAGAGAAAAAGTAAGAGTACGAAAGAGTTGGAGTTAATATTGCAAAGGCGTTTTGAGAAATTTGATGTGCCATATACAAGAAGTAGGGTGAATTCCGGTTGGGTCGGTTCGACACTGGGAGTGGCTGCAGATAGAATTAACAATAAACAATGGCTTAGAATTATTGAAAATAAAAAACCATATAAACGTTGGGGTGAAAGATGGCCTAGGAAAGATGGGGTGATTTTGGAGTCTTCTCCAGAACAATTCGCTAGGGATTTGGAACGTGTAGGTGAAAAAGACCCAATAAGAATTGCGAATATGGCTTTGAGTTTTACTGATGAAGTGGATAGTCATTATGTAAATGCCGTCTACCGCATCATAGAGAAAAAAGAAGCTCCCAAGGAAAATACTCTTAACGATAATTGGAAACCAGTGCCTGTTGATGTTGCGCAGCAACTATTCCTTAAGTTTAGAAATCGAGATGATGTTGCTATATCCTTTTGTAGAGCGCTTAGAGAAAGAGCCTATGAAAAATGGGATGATTCAATATTAAACTTAATTTCAGATATAATTAGAAATCACTCTGACCCAGAACCAGGCAAAATGAATGTTTGGTCTTCTGATGATAAAGAAGGAAAAACAGTTAATATGTTACATTCTAACTCAATGAATTGTGTAAGAGGATGTGCAGCCGAGGCTATTGCCGCATTGCTTTGGGAAGATAAGAAACGATATGTTAAACTCAAAGATTCTGTAGAATTTGCAGTATATGATACTCATTTAGCAGTTAATATGGCAGCTATTGAGTGTTTATGTCCTGCAATGATCATTGATAGAAAAACAGCTACGAACTGGTTTTTTGATTTAGCGAAGCGAGATATAAGACTAGTCTCTCACCATTTAGCTTATCAATTATTCTATAACCTATTTGAAACGGATGAGGAATTAATAAGGCTGCTTGTATTACAAATGTATCAATCAGAATATGAAGATGTTTCAGAAATTGGAGCAAGGCATATAGCAAATATGAATATCTTGTTTGGTAGTTTTCAAGATATTGTTCACAACAGAAATAAAACTAAAGTACAAAAAAAAGGAATGCTAGATGTCGCAATTAATTTACTAGGACATAGGGATTTACATGACAAATGCAAATTGATTATCGAGAGGTTTTTAGATGAAGAAGATAGTGATCTCTCTCATTCATTCTCACCAATACTGTATAAAGGGGTAGTGAGTATCCAAGATGACTTGGAATTTATTGTAAAGGTGGTTAGTACTAAAGTTAACAGATTATTGATGCATCGATTCATTGATTTCATTAATGAAAATGACACTCCGATTGAAAAATTGAAAGATATAATTCTAGGAATGTGTCAAAACATTGTACAAAATACTCAAGGTGAAACAAAGGATATCGGAAATGAACTATATGGGATAGCACCAGAATTATCTCGGTTAATTGCTATATTATATGATCGGATTCAAGGTAATTCGGAAGCTGAACTGCAATGCTTAGATACGTGGGATCTGATGTTTGAATATCGAATTGGTACGGTACGAGAGTTGAGTCAATCGATAATGAATTATTAAGTATTAATACGCCTTTGTTTCACTTTTGAAGGGTGCAACGTCCTGTCGCACTCTGGCTTCGGGGGGCTTCATCCTTCCGATAACACTGAATTTCCAAAATTTGTAAAGATGCATGTGGAAAGATGCTTCGGGAATCCCGGGGACGTAGTTTGAAAAACCAGACACTTGTGGGTAAAGCTATGGAGACTTTAAAAAAGCAACACTAAAATAAAGCTATTATTATTAAAATCATAGCTTCCAGTAAATAGCAAAATAGCTATAAGAACTAAGTTGCTGTTTCTAACTTATAGCCACGTTTAATTAGTTCTTGAATCAGTAAATCATCGGGAACCTTAAAAAAAGTAAAGGACTTTTCTTTCAAAATGCAGGGTTCAGACATTTCCTTAAAAGGCTCATTTTTAGAAAGCATGTTGTAAATAGCCATCAGAATCGATTGGCAGACAGCCATCACCGCTTTGTTGTGACCACGACGAATTTTAAGTGAGTTAAATCGGCTAATTAATCGCGAATTTTTCTTGCTTGGAGAAAGGGAATTGACGCACTGAGTCAAAATCGCTTTAAGATAGCGATTTCCTTTTTTGGTCTTAGCCGACCGTCGTTTCCCCCCAGTTTCATTATTTTGAGGACACACTCCTGCCCAAGAGCAGAAGTGCCTTGCTGAGGGAAAGCATGACATATCGGTGCCGATCTCCGAGAGAATAACAATAGCCGATATTTTCTTAATCGCAAAGCAGGAACAAAGAAGCTTGATAGAAGTTTGAAGGGGCTTAGCTTTTTCTTCGATGAGATGTTCAATTTGGGCAATCTTATCATTAAAGTTTTTGAAATTATCAAGAGCGATCGAAAGCTTGTCCGCTTGGGTCGCCGTCAGTTGTCCCTTGAGAGCAAGAACTAATTGAGGAATTTTCTCTCGGAGCTTGCCCAGTACAAGATCGGAGAGAAGTTCCTCATCAAGGGACTTCGATTGCAGGAGAGCTTTCATAATGTTCATCCCTGATTTTCCGAAAATATCGGTGGCCACAGAAGAGAGCATAAGATTACAGACGGTAAGAATGTTGTGGATTCGGCTTTTTTCAGCAGATCGAGCACGGACCAGTTTATGACGATACCGAGTTAAGTCACGCAATTCCCGGATGTGTTTGGGAGGAATAAAACGGGGTTGAACTAGACCCAGCCGGTGGAGTTCGGCCAGCCATTTAGCGTCCCTGCGATCCGTTTTATTGCCGGGGAAAGTCTTGGTGAAGTAGGGGTTGGCCAGAGTGAGAGCGAAAGAATCTTCCATAAGGTTGAAGACCGGAATCCAGTATTTGCCCGTGCTTTCCATCACGACAACGTGGCAGTCGTGATCCAGAAGCCAACGCATCGCCATCTCAATACCGTTAATCATGGTTGAAAAAGATTTGACCTAAGTTTCATAAATGCTCTCTTTTTTTGTTGTAAGGATAGCGACCGTCATGAAGTTTTTGTGGACATCAATTCCGGCACAGATAGGGTAAATAATTTTCAGAGAGAATCGCCCTCTTTAAAGCAATATATAGGCTTGGACAGGGCTTCCCTAAAAAAGAAAATTTAGTTTCCGTGCTCGAAGCACAATCATAGATTCATAAAGGTAGCCGTCGCAGAGTTATGCACGGGCTTATCCGCCCAAAGATCGGATTCTACCAATTATCCACCGCGTTCGGACAGTCCAGCCTATAATCCACTTATACAGAAAGTAATGGTAAAGGGGAATAGGCTGATATAAAATTAGCATAAAAATTTTCATCATCATGGATGCCGCGAATCGCGGCATAGGGATCAGTTATCTGAAATCACGCCACGGATTGAAAAATATTATATGTAATTGCTGAAATATGAAATAAAGAAAATAGACATTCACAAAGCAGCGAGGCCTAGTCCGGTAGAGTTCTAATTTGTAAGAGAATAATTTAAAGAGGAATGAATAAAAATGACAGAAAATGAATTAGGTGCTATTTTAAGAGAAATGTATGATGGGGCACCGGGAGGTTACCAAGTAGCAAACATTCATCTATTTGGTATCAAATATGCATCAGATATTTTAGAAAATAATTATAAGGCAACAGATATTGTTCGTGCTTCGGGAATAAATTCGTCATATGCAACAGAAGTAAGTAAAGGGATTAAGCTAGCAAAATATGTAGAACCAAAAGTAAGATAGAAAATTTTCAAGAAGGCTAAATAGGTTTGGATAGAAGAAAAGAGGATTAGCTATATGCCGATAACGCCTAAACAAGCTTATGATGGAAAAGCAGCAGAACATATAGTCATTAGTGAGCTGCTAAAAAATGAGTACATACCTTTCATACCTTTATTGGATCGGGGCGTAGATATTGTAGTTAAGTCAAAGCGAAATGAAGTCTATTATGAAATCCAAGTGAAATCAAATAACTCACCAGAAACTAATAATCAAAAGTGGTTTGTTTTTAGTGGGGGGTTACAGGTAAGAGATAATTTAATTTATGTTCTAGTGGATATGGTTGAGGGTGAAATTTGGGTGATACCTTCCTGTATCATTAAAGAATATGGCAATCAGTGTAAGAGTCAATTTGATTTACATCTTAAACTTAGGATCAAAGGACAAGGAATTACAAGAGGGGAATTATTAGAGAAATATAAATACAGAGGCAATTGGGATTTAATTGAGGGCTAAGGCGTGACTTCAGATAACCAGAGGGTTCCCAAAATATAGTATGAACTAGTAACCAGACTTCGGGAACCCTCGAAACGTTATATAAAATTGCGTGCAGAAAACCGCGACATGTGTTTTACGGATTATGAAAGGAAATAATATATGCTTTATTCACCAAAACAAGTGGCTAAAATGGCCCAAATTAATGTTGAAACGTTAAGGTATTACGAACAAAACGGTGTTCTGCCTTCTCCAGTACGAGATAAAAATGGTTATAGATTATATGATGATGATACGATTGAAAAACTTGAAACCGTTAAATATGCCAAAACCTGTGGACTTACCTTGAAAGAAACTAAAGAGATCTTTGTAATACTTGAGGATAAAAATATTGATTATAATTCAATTATTGAATTTATAAATAAAAAAACCAATGAAATTAACCGAAAAATTGCCAACTTAAATAAAATGAAAGAGATATTCGATAAAATAAAAACAAATATTGCAATCGAGACCAAATGTCCGATAAAAACGACCTTAAAAAATTTATAAATACCTTCTTGACATCGTACTTAACTACAAGCTTTATGATTGGAACATAAAATCTTGGAGGTATGATAAGATGAATGTTCTAATTATTTATGCTCATCCTAATCAAAAAAGTTTTAACTATTCCATTTTTGAAGAAGTTAAAAGGGGTTTGGAGGATGGGAAACATTGTTTCACCACGATCGAATTATATCAAGACAACTTTAATCCAACGCTAGTGTTTAATGAAGATATTAAAAAAAGTGATTTGATAAATAACCCGGAGACAAAACATTACCAGGAACTTATTCAATATGCCGACCATTTGATTTTTATTTATCCGGTTTGGTGGTATAGTATGCCTGCAATCCTAAAAGGATTCATTGATAAGGTGTTTGTTTCCGGATTTGCTTATACATGTGAAGGTGGACTTCATAAAGGATTATTGGTAAACAAGTCAGCTTGGGTTATGTATACCATTGATTCTCCATCGTGGTTTGTTAGATTATTTCGCAGAAATATTGAATGGATAGTAATGAGAGATGCTATTTTAAAATATTGTGGAATAAAACGTGTGAAGAGAATGATGTTTCCAGGAGTAAAAAGCAGTAATTTAAAAAGAAGGCAGAAATGGCTGAACTACATTTATTTACAAGCAAGTAAGAGTATATAAAATCATTTGCCCTGTCGGCGTCTGAGGGCGCGCGACTTTACAACAGAGTATTCCCGACACTTTGCCAAGATGGATGGGGTTAGGGCGCGTCGGGAATTCTCAAGACGTTATCGGAAAGCTGAGGTAAGAGGGTAGTGAATATGCATTTCTTAAGTTAATGTTTAATTGATTCTAAACTTTTTGAATTTACCTATTGACACTAAGAGGAAGATGAAGTAAAATTTAACATGTACCCAGTAGTGAGTACAGTCTGTTCATAAATCGCTCTGATTTATGTAACATTCTATTATCTGCTATGCATGATATAGAAAGTGACGCATTGAAATGATATAATATGCGCCTTCTATTTCGCAATGCTTACGCAGCTGCGAATTTTTTAATTAATAGGAGGAAAACAACATGGAAAGTTCAAAAACGAGACTCACTTTCCCGGTAAAATCATTTAAGAAGTTTGAGGATCCCTATAACCCAAAAGAAACTCCAGCAAAGTATCAGTTTTTTGTGAATGCTAAGAATGTACCTTCAGAATTAGAGTTTTGGCTTGATGTAAATCCACGAGAACAGAAACTAAATACTGACGTTTCACGTGATATTAAGAACTCCCTTTTAAGTGAGGATAAAACGTTTCATTTATTAAATCGGGGTATACTTATATCTGCTGAAGATATAACCTTTGATAATGTTGAAAAGAAAGTTGAATTAGTTCTCAGTGATAATCAGAAACACGGAATAATCGATGGTGGACACACTTATAAAATTATTATTTCTGAACAGGAAAATATTGCAACAGAAAAATACGTCAGCGTAGAGGTTATAACACATGTAAACCACATTGAAATGTTAGCTGAGGCAAGAAATACTTCTGTTGCGGTAGACGACAAATCAATAGAGGAGTTAAAAGGGTCGTTCGATTGCATTAAAGAAATTATCCAGAATCAGAAAATAGGCGAGGATAAGTATTTTAATAGGATTGCATTTAAACAAAATGAATTTTGGGGAGACAAAGATAAGACAAATGTAATTG
This sequence comes from Desulfitobacterium nosdiversum, assembly GCF_049860565.1. GTDB lineage: Bacteria > Bacillota > Desulfitobacteriia > Desulfitobacteriales > Desulfitobacteriaceae > Desulfitobacterium_A > Desulfitobacterium_A nosdiversum. The sequence continues at coordinate 498,856 of NZ_CP172056.1, read as the reverse complement.
ATGTTAGAGAAATTATTGCGATAATGAACATGTTTAACCCATATTTGTATAATCCTCTTGAAGCAGTGCACCCTATTCAATCATATACGGGTAAAGAGGTTAGCCTAAAAAAATTCCTAAACTTATCGCCAGAGAAGGGAAAAAGTAAAGCTGGGAATGTTGAGTTTAGAAACAAGGTTGTAAGTAATATGCGCTCTATAATCCCAAATATGTTTTTGCTGTGGGATATTATTGAGAAGGAGTTTCCGCAAGTATCAAGAGATCTGAATAGACGATATGGTGCAAAAAAGTATTCAAATTATGGAAATGATAAAGTGAAAAAAGTATCCTTATTTTCAAATGAAGAATTGGCCTATACAGTACCAAAAGGTATAATGTATCCTTGCTTAGGAGCGTTTAGAGCATTAGTAAAGCAAAATGATAGAACTGGTGAATGCTCTTGGGCGTTAGACCCATTTAAAGTGTGGGAAGAGAAAAAGGAAAGCATTGTTTCGATTATACTTGATAACTCGAAAACCGCTGCAGGGGATAGCCCAGATCAGATAGGTAAATCGAGCTTAATTTGGGACTCTCTATATAATGGGATATTTATCCATCGTCTTATGAGAAAGGCTTAAGGTTTTTATATACAAGGACTGCATTAGTTGAGCAGTCCTTGTATTACCATTAGGGTGCATTTTTGTTTGATGTAAGGTTAAAGGGATTAAAGTATTGTAGATTCATAGAGTTTTATTTCTTTAGTTATTCTTTGTGGGGCCTCATCTCCGATAACACAGAGTTCCCGTAACTAGAGGATGATGAATGTGTTTAGGACGCAGCGGGAACCTGCGAGACGTTCTACGACATATCATGCAAGGCCGCGCTGTCCATGGCGCGGACGAAAAGAATTGGGTATTTCTTTGTAGTAGTTGGATAAGACGCTAATGAAAATATTAATATTTTGTAAAGGAGGCTATGAAATGTTACCAGTTGAGAATGAATCTAACGGCGTTAAGATTACTATTCTGAATTATATTCTTAATAAGAAGTACTCATGCAAAAGAGATTGTTGGAGTAGTGATGATTGTTCTATTAAGAAAAAATGCTCTATATCTCAAAACAAGGGTACATTGATTGGGACAGAAGTAACAGTAAACATTCTAAATGCTTCTGATTCATCTTTTAGTATAAGATCAGGTTCATGGGAAATGATTGATTCCAATGGCTATGCATATGGTGCGTGTGCCCTATGTGATACTCACCACCCATCTCGAACAGTTAATCCAGATAGTTGGAGCGTAAGCCCTGGTACACAGATTAAAACTACTCTTTTGTTTGCAGAATTAGAAAGTGGAATTGATGTTGCGGCTTTTCTATTTTCTCAAAACTCATTCTTATTGAAATTTGAGGTAAATCCTTTACCTGATACGGTTAAATCATTGTTTGTGGTAAGAGAAGAAGTAAGTATCAAGCAAGCTCTGGAGCATGACTATGAATTAAGGAGTCTTCATAGTGAAGTTAACAGGCTTAAAAAAAATGTGTTTTCTCGTTTTAATAACACTCTTACTCCAAAAGAAATAACTTCATTGGATAACAGTATTATTAACTCGGAATTTGCTATTAAAGAGGCGTTTCGGAAACTAGAAGATTGGAAAAAAGCGCTCTTGGAAGAAGATTTCATTGAAGCAATCACACAATATCAGACAAAAATTGATATATTCCGAGAGAATGAAAACAAAAGCAAGATATTATCTCAAAAAGTTGAACAACTTTATGAACTCACCCCACGAGAATTTGAAGAATGGACAGCTAACCTCTTTGAAAGTCTTCGATATGAAAAAGTAACTCTAACTCCACAGAGTAATGATAAAGGAATTGATGTTCTTGCTGAAAAAAATGGTCTTAAAATTGCAGTCCAATGTAAGAAATTCAAAGGCGTTGTTGGTTCTCCAAGTATTCAAACTTTTTTAGGAGCTCTGCAGAATGCGGAAGCCCATAAAGGGTTCTTTATCACTACGGGTACATTTAGTGTAGAAGCTGAGAAAATTGCTTTGAATATGCCGATTGAGTTATATGATAAAGTTCGTTTGGTACAACTTATAGAAGAAGCAATGAAATAACTTCTGAAATAAAACATAATCCTTTCCAAAGTCATTACGGTATAATAATATTTGGGGAATTAGATGGTTTGCCAGTAATTTTGTTAAGGCAGCGCCGTCCATGGCACTGTCTGAGTTTGAGGGCACGATACGTCGTAGAACAGCGTATCCCCAAAATCTGAGAGAATATGAACGTAATAACGAGACTTCGGGAATACGCAGAACGTTATATAAAATCGCGCGCGGGGCTGGCACATCGTGTTGAGAAGTAGTTCCTATAGTAATTGAAAGTTTATAAGTCTCTTAAAAAGTATTTCGTTAGGATAGTTAGATTACTCGATAATAATACTGAATTTTATAAACTGAGAAGCCCCTCAAGTTGGGCTACTGATTATTCAGTTCAAGATGCGGTTGATGATTATAAGGTTATTTTTGCAGTAACGAAAAAAGAGTTTATGTCGTGGATTCATTAAAACATACGATTCTTAATCCAATATACAAAGATAAATTAAAAACATATAGTTAGGGGCTAAATATTATTCTGTGTCACCATCCATTGGGGTTCTGGCCTGGGGGCGCGCGACTTTACATTACACAACATTCCCGCAACTTACGGGATGGTGCATGTGCTTGAGATGTTGCTGGAATCCGCGTACGTAGTCTGAAACCGTACGTAAATGGCTGCGCGTCCATGCGCGGATTTTATAAAGAAGGCTCGACATGATAATACTGCTGGAGGTAATGCATGATTATTGAAAGCAAAAGAATAGAAGATAAGAATCTAACATGGTTACTTCGTTGTCCAATAAAAAGTGATGCAAATGAATTATCTAAATTGAGAATTCAAATTGATGGTGAAACAGGAAATCTCGATAGGAAATCCGGCGAAGGTTTATTAACTCCAGAAGATTTTGAAAAAATTATTTACGAAGATTCAATAGTGGAAAAAACTATATTTTTACTTGCAGAAGTAGAAGGAAAAATTGTTGGATTTACTCGTTGCATAGGAAGTAAGCTAAGTAGATTTAGGCATAAAGCTGAGTTTGGTATATGTATAACAAAGGAATACTGGGGTCATGGAATAGGTAAGGTACTACTAGAAAATATTTTGATGTGGGCAGATACTGTGGGAATTGAAAAAAATTTCATTAACTGTGGTACAAACAAATACAAAAGCAATTCAATTATATAGAAGATATGGATTTGTAGAAGAAGGATTATTAATAAAGGACCGTATTCATGAAGATGGAAACTATTATAATACAGTTATAATGGGGAGATTTTCAGATAAATAGATCCGAGGCGCTGTCTGAGTCACGGGGCACGATACATATAGAACAGCAGGTTCTCGCCACTTAGAAAAGATGAATGTGGTTAGGGCGCAGCGGGAACCTGCAAAACGTTATCGGACATCCAGGCTAATTTTAAGGATCATAGGTTAGCTATGGTAGAGTGAAACTGTTGTATAAGTTATAAGTGCAAGTTGGCTTAATTTGGTTTTCATAGGGGAAGTTAATTCTATGGAGGAAAATAAAGTGACCGATCCAATGAACCTTATGTGCATACTCATCTTACTCGCCTTCACGTCTTTAAGGTATCTGATTTTGAACTCCTTTCCCTTTTTAACTAGCAATACACTTTCTGAGGAAATGAGATTATTGCTTTGTACTCTTTCTAATTTGGAGATATTCACTTTATTCTTTATTAAACTTTCAGTCATGTTCATTATTTTGTGCAATAACTTATTTCGTGTTTCCAACCATTATCAATTATCTTCAGAAATAGCTAGAGATGTATTTGAAATTTTATTTGATATTAAAGCTTTAATTGAAAACCATAAATTTAGTGCCCTCCCTTTTGCTCAGATCTAAAACAAGAAACTTATTTCTGAGTGTAAGAGGGAGGAATATGATGCTTATCATAACGGTACTTTGTATACTATTAGTGGGCTTTATTTATCAGCTTATTTGGGTTAAATATGAGAGAACAAATTATCCACCTATTGGTCAAATGATAGAGGTTGAAGGACATAAGATGCACATATATTCGGAAGGACAAGGGAGTCCAACCGTTGTGATGACCGTAGGCTTGGGTTCACCATCGGCTATCGTAGATTTTTATAGAGTTTTAAAAGGTCTTTCGCAATATAATAGGGCAGTTGTCTATGAAAGACCGGGATATGGGTGGAGTGAAATAGCAAATACTCCAAGAACTGTCGAACAAATTACTAACGAACTTTATTTACTACTTGAGAAAAGTGGAGAGAAGCCTCCATACATCTTGGTTGGACATTCTATGGGATCATTAGAGGTTCTTCATTTCGCCCAAAAACATCCATGTTTAGTCTCCAGCGTGGTATTGGTTGACGGTGGTAGTCCTGAATTTTATAATACTTTTAAGTTTTCAACAGTTGGTAAAATAGCTATTCATGCTATAAGACTTGTAACAAGATTTGGGATAATCAGGATTTTAGGGAATATAGCAACTATTTTAGGTATTAATACAATGAAATACTTTTCAAAAGATATGAGAAATAGAGCTAAAGCAACATTTTATAGTAATTGGTTTAATGACAATAGTTTGCAAGAGCTAAAGCTTGTAAACCAAAACGCGACTATAGTTGAATCATATGGCCCGATCGGAGACATACCCCTTGTAATTATGTCTTCAGAAAAAAGCATAGAGAAAGTAAAAGGATGGAAAAAGACTCAAGAGAGTCTACTAAAGTGGTCAGGAAATAGTAGAATGGAATTAATTCAGCATGCTAGCCACGGTATGCATTTTAATAATCCCGAAGTTATAGTAGAAGAAATAATTCAAGTGGTAAATGGTAATAACCCAATAGAATAATTCGGTGACGCACTATATAAAGGGATATGCAAGAGAATGGGCATTTAAAATTTAAATAAGGGAATGCTGGGGGAATATTTGCCGACGTCCACAGTATTCCCTACACCTGCCAATATGTGGTTGAAATCTTGATTAGTACAAATTGGAGAGAAAATGAAAAGCAGTCAAGCGGATTTAACAAAGCGGGGGTTCATTGATGAGACAAGTGTGAAGAATTATCTGCACTTATCTTACAAAGATTTATTGAATCTTATTAAATCTCCAAGAGCGTTTGAAAGAACTGTAGCAGTAAAATTACTAAGCAATTATGTTGATTCGTTGGAAGAAGTAAGTGATATTCTTTTAATGACACTCACTCAGGAAAAAAGTCTATATACAAAAATTGAAATATGCAAAGTGTTGGAGAATACTGGTGTCGGAACGGCAAGGAAAATGATCCGTTATTTAGGGGAAGTTGGCAGTAACCAGCATCGGTATTTGCCGCAAGATATTTCAAAAAAATTAAGTTATCCCTTGCCGAGAGATATCATAGCTAGAACGTTAGGGAAAATGAGTATTGATATATTGCCGGTAATGCTTGAGACTCTTGATCAAAATGATACAAAGATAATTAGGGAAGTTATCGATGCCATTGGATATATGTGTTTTTACAATACTATTCCAGATAAAGAATATGTGGTTGAAAAATTGCTTATGTGCCTTAATACATACTATTACGATGACGTAATCAGATGGAAAATAGTAATGGCATTTTCTTCTCTTCATGAGCAAGATGTTATAGATAGGCTTTGTACGATAAGTCGGACGGATAATAAAGAACTGATCAGAAATGAAGCGAAAAGATCGTTGGCTCTAATTAATAAGTTTATTTAGGGTCGACGTCCTGTCGGCTTCTGAGTATGAGGACGCGCGACTTTAGATAACGAGGTGTTCCCATAGCTTTAATAAAAAAAGTATCAATTCGCCACGCATTTGGAGGGAATCATGGTTGATGATAGTCCTAAAGTTAGTATAATCAACATACTGGATTTTCTAATAGGAATCATTATAGTAGTGTTATTTTCATTTGTTTCATTTTGGATTATGTTCGTTCGTGCCAATAGAATAGGCGCACTTCTTTCCTCAGAACATTTTGATTTTGACAAGATACTCTTACTTTGCGGAATAGGTATATCATTAATTCTGTCAACACTTCTATGGATTTTCTTAAGAAAAACTTTGTTAAAAAGAATATCTATTTTAAAATTATCAGTAAACCTATTTATTGTTTTTGCATTGCTGTGTTCTATATTGCTATTAACAGGCTTCTTAAGTGATCAGTGGGCAAAAAAATTTACAGTGGAAAAATGGAATGCTTATTCACAAATAAGAGAAGACTCTATGTCTGATTTTCATAGAAATTATAAGATTAAAGGAATGACTAAAGAACAAATAGTTGATCTTTTAGGAAGTAATGATATGTATATGAAACATGAGAATGGATATGACGTTTACTATTATGTTATTGGACAATTCCTTATTGCAACCGACTACTTTAGAATTTATATGAAAGATAACATAGTAGAAAAATTCGATAATTATAGGGACTAAAGATTATAAGGAGAATATATGGAAATTAAATCGTCAATACAAGATGAACTTTTTCAAATAGAACAGCGCTTGCTTCATCCAGAAGTTCGAACATCAAAGGAAGACCTAATGGTTATTCTAGCAGATGACTTTGTTGAGTTCGGAAGTTCAGGGCATATATTTTACAAGCAACAGATTATCGAAGACTTAATACAAAGTCATACTGCACAAATGGAAATAAAGGATTCATTACGAAGTTCAATCTGGAAGTTTATCGATGATAGATGGCAAATTGTCTTTCATCAAGGAACACCTATAGTGAACATATAATGTAAATCAGTTCGTAAATCAATTCAAATATATAAGTAAAAGAGGGATGAATGTGAGAAATAGAATGCCATTTGCTCCAAAATTACTTGTATTCCTGCATTTACTATTAGGAATAGGGGCAATTTTCGGTGGAAGTGTGTTAATCATTGATCCAAGTGGAGCGTTAATCAAAATACCAATTAGCTTGCTAGAATACTCTCCTTTTAATAGTTTTTTGATTCCAGGAATAATACTTTTTATAATTTTAGGGATAATTCCCTCAATCGTAGCTTTTGCTCTAGTAACAAAATGGCAGAATAAAGCAGCAGACAGGTTAAACATTTTTAAAGAGAAGCTTTGGTCGTGGACCTACTCAATTTATATAAGTTTTGCGCTAATTATTTGGATTACTCTAGAAGCTTTCTTCATTAAAGATATAGTAATAATCCATGTTATATATATTTTCCTTGGATTAGCAATACAGGCTGTTACATTGCTGCCATCTGTACAAAAATACTATACGAAGGGTTAAAAGAACAAAAAACAGGTCACTACCCTAGTGAACACATAAAAAAACTCTCCAACTTCGCCGCTTAAAACGACAATGTGGAGAGTACTTCCTCTATAGTCTTACATATTTGCTGCAATATTGAGGTTGGTTCTTGAAGCAATATGATTCATTACTTTGTATACGGTCGATGGAGATTTTGTGCATTTAACAACTCTATATTCCCTGGATGTTTCACCAAATAAAGTTTTAAGATTATCCAGGACCTGATTTTTCAGTGTGTTAAATTTTGCCTCATCGACAATGTGATGCTGGTCATGCTTCAACAGCTGCTCGATTTCGCTGTATAAGGTTTTAAACTTACTCATAGATACCCTTTCTTTCATTATAGAATACACACAAATAATATTTTAGCAAAAAGAAATATACTTGTAAATAATAACTTATCCAATTTTCTATTTAATCTAAATAAAGTTTTAATGAATTTTAAAAGTAGTTAGGGTATTTTAAATAAATCAATACAAAAATATGATTAGGAGCTGTTCATTTTAGGAGGAAAAGTTTTGCGTAAAGATTGGGATTTTTACTTTTTAGATATTGCTTTTCAAGTGGCTAGTCGAAGTACCTGTCCAAGACGGAGTGTAGGTGCGGTTATTGTTAAAGATAAAAGAATTAAGGGAACGGGTTACAATGGAAGCCCATCGGGCCTTGCGCACTGTACAGAAGAAGGATGCCTTATTATTAATGATCATTGTGTCAGAACAATACATGCAGAGGTTAATGCATTATTAGAATGCAGTCCCGATGAGAGAAAAGATGCTACGATATATATTACCGATCGCCCATGTGCCGAATGTTCAAAACTAATTATTTCATCCGGTATAAAACGGGTTGTCTATGGACGAGATTATCATATCGATTTCGATTGGTTTTCTCAAGCACCTTGGATTGAGATGATTCATTTAGATACAGACATTCATAAAAAATAATAAAGGTTAGTTGTATTAACAAACTATCCATCTAGGAATTTATTGTGATGTTTTAATAAATGGATTTAGTCTTGAAAGGAAAAATTCCATGAATAATATATCGAACATAGACGCCATTCCTAAGGAATATATGGATGATCCGGATTTTCAATCGAAACTGAAGACGGTATTAGTTGGCGATGCAATTGGCTGCGAAAAGATTTATGTTAACATAGACTATGTTAAACCCGGTGCTGAAAGTGTAAAGTATCATTCACATTCAAGACAGGAAGAATTCTTTCTTATACTCAGTGGGCAAGGTGTTTTAAGAATCGACGGAAAAGAAATATCAATAAAGACAGGCGATGTTATTTCAAAGCCTGCCGGCAAAGATATAGCCCATCAGTTTATCAATAATAGCGAAGAATTATTGCAGATCCTTGATGTTGGGACTCGTGAAAAAGATGATATAATTACATATCCTGATGAAGACCTAATGCTTATTAAAGATAAACAATTAGTCTTTAATATAGTCGATAATGTTAAGGAGTGGTCTTCAGAACCTAATAAATAATATCTTGATTTAATGTGGCAAAGATCAGAGATTTAAGGGACAGCCTTCTATGACGGTCTCTAAATTAAAATTATATAACAGCGAAAGGTGACAAGTTTTGAAAAAGTACGATACAGTTATTTTTGATTTAGACGGAACATTGCTTAATAGTCTTGAAGACCTTACAGATAGTGTCAACTATGTTTTAGCGTTGCATGATTTTCCACTTAGAAATATAACAGAGATTAGAAACTTTGTGGGTAATGGTGTTGGACGATTGATTGAACTTTCTATTCCTGACGGGCTTAATAATATGTACTATGAACAATGCATATCTGAGTTTCGTATCCACTATTCCAAGAATATGGGGAATAAGACTCGGGCTTATGACGGGATAATGGAGCTTTTCGGACAATTATCTAACGATGATTTTAAGATGGCCATTGTGTCGAATAAATTTGATGCGGCAGTAAAGGAACTTGCTCAAGATTATTTTCAAGGATATATAAAGGTAGCAATTGGAGAATCAAAAGATGTCGCCAGAAAGCCTGCTCCCGATAGTGTAATAAAAGCACTGGAACAATTGGGCTCTGTTCCTGATAAAGCAGTATATGTAGGCGATTCAGAAGTGGATGTTAAAACGGCGAAAAATGCCGGCTTAACGTGTATTGGTGTAACTTGGGGATTTAGAGATCGGGAAGTCTTAGAGCGTGAAGGTGCAGATTATATCATTAATAAACCAGAAGAATTGTTGAAAGTAGTTTGTGATTAGCGTTATATTTGTATGATTTCTGATGGATGGCTAGGTGAAAAGATGAGCGTTGTTTAGTCATTCAACGCAAAATGGAGCGGCTTAGTGCCGCTCCATCCATTGCTTCCATTTTAGGTTACCCCAACTATTGACATAGAGCCTTTTTAACAACTGCACAGGCAAAGGAGGCGGCCAAGCTAATGTAGCTTGGCCGCCTCCTTTGCCTGTGCAGTGCGGCCGTTATCGCTTCTAACCCTTTCGCTCTGCTTTAGGGGGACTGCTTCGATTTGCCGCATATTTTTAAAAAGCGCTGCATGGGTACGGTCAGAAACTTATCCGTGCGGTAAATGACGGAGAGCGCCCAGGGAAATTCCGGGTTCTTCAGGTGGAGATGACACACACGGCCGGCGTACAGCTTGTCGATCAGGGGCCTGGGCAAAATGCTGACACCCTGATTGTTTGCAACCATCTCCAATAGCAAATCCCATTGGGAGCTTTCAAAAACGATGTTCGGCGTAAAGCCCGCGGCTTTGCAGCGTTCCAGCATTACATCGTAATACATATAATCCGGAGAAACCATTAAGAAACGCTCCGCCCCCAGTGCCCCGAAGTTCACGCAGCTTTTGGCGGCAAGCGGATGCTGCTTGGGAACGACCAGCACCGCCTCCGAGTGAAAAACGGTTTGGCTGTAAAACTTATTGTCTGAAAACGGTTCGATCACCACGCCCAAGTCGAGCGTTCCTTCGCCCACCAGATCCCGGATCGATTTGGAGGTGATCTCCGTAATCTGTAAGTCGGTTTCCGGGTAAGCCTGCCGAAATTGATAAATCAGAGAGGAAAAATAGATGGTTCCGGCGGAAGGGGGGAGACCGAGCGTCAGGGTACCACCCGCGCAGCGCAGCTGCTGTTCCAGCTCCTGCGTCTGCGTGTGATAATAGTCCAGCAGCTTTGTTGCGTATTCATAAAATGCCAAACCGTCCTGCGTAATCAGAAGATCCTTCGCCCGGCGTCCGATGAATTCCGCCTGAAATTCATTCTCCAGTGCGCGAATGGCCTTGCTCAGGGTCGATTGGCTGACGAAAAGCTTCTCAGCCGCTCTTGTAAAATTGCGTTGCTTTACCACTTCTACATAGTAAGCAAGCTGAATCATTGTCATTGGGGATTTCCTCCTCAATGTTTTTTATTCTATTTTCATTATACTGGGAAATCTTGTGATTGTAATCCCGAAATTGTTGATCAAAAGTGCTTTTGTATGAATTTGATTCATACGGGTATGAAATTTTTGTATTTTTCTTCTGAAAAAACACCGTGCTATGATAATAGTAAGGAAATGCTTTGGCCAAAGCAGACGAAATTGAATAAACTGCTTGCGCGCGGCAGTATGCAAGCGAGAGGAGAGGTATTTGTGCAAGAGCAAGAGAAAAAAGTATCTTCCGTCAGGGCCATACTGATTGAAACGGTGATGTTTTTCACATACGCGTTTTTCGCCGTGAACTGGGTCGCCGGCAGCACGCTGACGCCGCAGATTATGAAGTATTTCAATCTGCAGTCGTTTGCGTCGGCAACCTTTATTTCCAACGCCATCACCATCGCAAAAATCATCGGTAACTTCATGGCCGCCGGAATTCTTGTCAAGCTGCTGCCAAAAAAGGCGATCGGCTTGGGTTCTGGGCTGATTGTCGCGGGCAGCGCGCTGGCTGTGCTGGCGCCGCAGTATTGGATTTTTATTTTGGGTCGCTTCCTTATGGGGTTTGGTGGCGCGCTGTATGTGGTTTATTTCAGCCCCGTTGTCATTCACTTTTTTGCCCCTGAAAAGCGCCCGACGGTCAATGCGCTCAATAACGTGGCCTACAATGTCGGAGGAATCATCGCAATGCTGATCGTCGGCCCGGTCATCCGCTGGATGCAGACCTGGCAGTACAGCATGGCGTTTTTCGCGGCAATCAGCGCCGTATTGTTTATCGCATGGCCGGTTTTGGGACAGGACTTTGAGCTGAACCGTTCATCCGGTGCGGATACGGAGAAATATACCATGGGGGATGCGATCAAGGAAAAAATCAACTGGTTCCTGCCGCTTACCTATTCCGGATTACTTACCTTCTACATTGTGCTGCTCAATATTTTCCCGATTTCCGGCGTAACCGCAATCAACTCTAAAACACTCAGCATCTTGGTGGCGGTCGGCGGCGTCGTCGGTTCCGTGCTGGCGATTATGCTGTCCAAGGTATACTTCAAGCGCCTGCCCGTGATCCGTTGGAGCGGTCTGGCCATGATCTTGTTCGGCGTGCTGATGTTTAACACGAAAAACGGTATGCTTTCAATGATTGCCGCCTTTGCCATCGGCGTGCTGATGTTCCTGCCGATCACCTCCCTCGTAATGATTCCGCAGGAATTGCCGAACATGTCCCCCGCAAAGCTGACGACCATTATGGGGCTGTTCTGGGCGCTGTCCTATGTGATCGAATCGGTTGTGTTCTATCTGATCGGCATTGTGATCGACAAATCCGGGTATTCGGCCGGACTGACCATCGCGCTGGTGATGAGCGCAACCTTCTTCCTCGGATCGTTCCTCCTTCCGGAAACAGGGCGCACAGCAAAGGAAAAGAAGCAGTAAGTATGGAAAGGAAGTTTTTTATGAAATCGTTTGAAGAAATATACCGTGAGAAAAAAATGACCGCCGAACAGGCGCTGAAATTAATTCAGGACAACGATTATATGTTTTCCGCCCAAGCGGCCGGGGAGCCCGAGGCGATTCTTGAAAAATTGCAGTACCTCAAGAAAACCGGCGTAAAAAATACGGTTCTGAACACCTGCCTGCCCCTAAAGTATTACGAGGCGTTCAAGGACCCTGAAATGAAGGGGGTTATGGCGCATAACGGCTGGTTTTTCAATGCCGGTCTGCGCGACGCACAGACCAAAAAACTGGTGAGCGATGTGCCCCAAAGCTCTACCTCCATTCTGCGCAAAACCCTTGACCGCATCGCTTATGAAAACCGCCGTCCCGTGGTGCTGACCACTGTATCCCCCATGGATCAGCACGGCTATATGTCCCTGTCCGTCAGCGCGATTTATGAGCGGGACCTGATCAACAAGGGGGCGCTTGCCATCGTGGAGGTGAACCCCAATTTCCCCCGTACCTTCGGTGACACACAGGTTCACATTTCCGAGGTTGCGGCAGTTGTGGAATCCGACCGCCCCATCTTCAAAAGCAAGCTGGCTCCCTACACCGAAACGGATGCGGCAATCGGCAGATATATTGCCTCACTGATCGAGGACGGCTCCACGATTCAGCTGGGAATCGGCAATATTCCGAATGCGGTGGCGACGGAGCTGAAGAGCAAGCGCCATTTGGGAATCCACACAGAAATGTTTACGGAAACCATGGTGGATTTGATTGAATGCGGCGCAGTGGACAATTCCCAAAAGGGTCTGCTCAACGGCTACTCGGTTTGCTCTTTCACAATGGGCAGCCAGAGGCTGTACGACTACATCGACAACAATCCATCTGTTTTGTTTAAGTCCTGCACCTTTACCAACGACCCGTACACCATTGGGAAAAACAACAAATTTGTTTCGGTGAACGCCACACTGGAGGTTGACCTTACCGGCCAATGCGCTTCGGAAACGGTCGGCCACACCCAGTGGTCCGGCACGGGCGGACAGTCGGAAACCGTGCAGGGCGCGCAGATGTCTCTCGGCGGCAAGTCGATTATCGCCATGCACTCCACCTATACCACCAAGGACGAAAGCGGCAAAGAGGTTCTTCACTCGAAGATTGTGCCGTTTTTGCAGGAAGGCTCGGTCGTCACCACGTCCCGCAACGACACGGACTACGTGGTGACGGAATACGGCATTGCCTGGCTGCGCGGGCTAAATGTGAGCCGCCGCGTCGAAGCGCTCATCAACATTGCGCATCCGGACTTTCGCGAGGAGCTGCGCCGCCAAGCCGAAATAAACAGGATTTGGTAAAAAACCGTTTTCCCTCGCATAGCAACACCCCCTGTTGTAGTTGTTTTCCTACAGCAGGGGGTGTTTTGTCATTCTAAGGATTCCTGTAAATCATAATACGGATTTCATTTTTAAAGTTAATAAAGTAAAAGATAGCCTGGATTGGGAGAAAACGAAAGTTTAGCTCGCTATCCAGGCTGCTTATTTATATTGCGTATAAAAACCGACGATAAAGAATTAAATTAATTTTTTACGGCCGAATATATGCCCATCCCGAAGCTTGTTTTCGTACAAGTTCACCGACACCTGCAGGAACGACATCTACAAAATCGTAAAGTTGCTCTTTTTCGATCTTTAAATTGCGCAAGGAATTTGCGCAAGCACAAAATCTAACTTTTTTAGGGGCTAATTGTTCCAACATGGGTTGAAACTCATTGCCTTTGATAAGCACTTTTACCGCATCCCCGTTGGCAACCATTTCAATCTCCAGATTTTCTTTACCCATATCCAGAATTAAGTTGAGGATATTATTCAGTACCATACCGCCCTTGGCGAATTCATCAATGTGGAAAATCACGTTGTATTTGTCCATAATTTTTCCTCCTCATGCTTAAGATATTAGTCCAAATCAAGCTTGATAATTAGGATATTTGGCCTCCTTAAAAAGTATAACCTACATTATGGGTTAAGGGTTGAAAGCTTGAAATCAAATTATTTAATCATGATGATTATAAATGGGAATTTTACAACCCATAGGAAGACCTTTACACTTATAAGTGATTATAATAACAAACACAATATTTTTAAGGGGGTAGAAAATTTGGGACTCGTAATTTATGCGTTAATAACCATGCTATTATTCATCGGACTTTCAGTCCGTAAAGCAAATCAATTTGCTAAAATGCCTCTTCATGGACGCCAGGATCTTTACCCTATCCCAAAAGAAAAAGGTCATGAACATGGCGGTTCTTACTATGAAGAAGTGGGCTGGTGGAAAAAGCCAAGGGAAACTTCGGGAGCCTCTGAACTCAAGGATATGCTCAAGGAAATGCTCTTTATCAAAAAGCTTTTTGATAACCAAAGGCCCTTTTGGTGGATTTCTTATGCGCTGCATTTAGGAATCTATTGCCTCATGGGCTGGACTATTCTGCTCGTAGTTGGTGCGATCACTGAGTTTTCAGGCGGGACGGTTGCATCTTTGTCTTCTGCCTGGGGAATGCTGATCTACTATGCGACGCTGTTATTCGGTTGGATTGGGTTCTTATTGGTCGCCGTAGGTGCGGCAAGCTTAATTTTACGCCGTCTTACAAATTCACAATTAAGCCGATATACAACACCTCAAGAGTATTTTAATCTACTACTTATTTTTGTTGTTGCAGTTACAGGTATTGCCGTTTGGGGTGATACGGGTATGACCGGAGCACTTGCCGCAATGGAAAGTGTCCTTTCCTTCCAACCCTTGAATGCCAGTCCCCTTCTTGCTGTCCATATTATTTTGCTGGGAATCATGCTTACGTATATTCCGTTAAGCAAAATGAGTCATTATGTTGGGAAATACTTTACCTTCCACAAAGTTCTTTGGGAAAACGAACCTAATCTTCCTGGCAGTAAGATTACAGAACAAATGAAAAAGGCAGCGGGAAAGAAACCCCAGAATTCCTGGTCAGCTCCGCATATCAAGGGGTAATCTCTCCCTGCAATACCTTAAATAATTTGAGTTGATGAGAGGAGCATATTTAAATGCTAGATCAGAAAGACTTAAAGCCTCGTGACCTTCAACGCCCTGACGAGCAGCTTGTAAAGTTAACCGATAAAGATATCATGCCTTTACCAAAACCTTATGATAAACCGGGTATGGAGCCTTCATTTACCGAGCCTAAGGCAGCCTGGAAAGAAAAATATTGCACTTCACTCGATGGATTTGTGGCTTTGGATACATTGACAAGACCCAAAACGCCGGAGGCTGAGGAAGAATTTGTTCAAAAGTTTTTAAGCGGTTTGGAGAAAATCTTCTCGGATTGTAATGGCGGGATTCTGCAGCCCTTATCTCTGACGTTTGAATACTGCGCTAAATGCAATACATGTTCAGAGGCATGCCATGTCTATGAAGGTTCCGGAAATAACGAGCTCTATCGTCCGATCTTCCGTTCAGAAGTCTTGCGCAAGCTTTACAAAAAATACTTTACCACCAGCGGAAAGGTTTTTGGCGGACTCGTTGGAGCAGATATGGATGCGACTTGGGAAAGCGTTGCGCGTTTAGGTGAAGCGGCTTATCGCTGCAATCTATGCCGCCGCTGTGCACAAACCTGTCCGTTAGGCCTGGATAACTCCATTCCGGCTAAGGAAATCCGCAAGATCTTTAGTCAGGAAATGGGGATTGCACCTTCTCCTATTCATAGCAAAGGAACGGTGAATCAGCTTAAAACGGGATCCTCTACAGGGCTTACAAAACCCGCTTTTTTAGATACAGTAGAATTTCTTGAAGAAGAACTTGAGGAAAAATTTGGACGCAAGATTAAGTTTCCCATTGATAAAAAAGGTGCCGATATCCTTTTAGTTCATAATGCGGGTGAATTTATTGCTTGGCCGCAAAACCCGATGGCTTTTGCGATTCTTTTTGAAGAAGCTGGTTTGAACTGGACGCTCAGCAGTGAAATGATGGGTTATGACAGCGTTAACTATGGCATTTGGTATGATGATATTCAGGCTAAGCGTGTTGCGACTGGACAAATGACGGCAGCTAAGGACTTAGGAGTCCAACGCGTCGTTATCGGTGAATGCGGGCATGCGCATAAAGCGGCCGCAGTTATTGCAGACAGAATGGTTTTTGGCGATGCGAAGGTTCCTGTAGAAAGCTGTTTCCCTTTATTGCGTGAAATTGCGTTTTCCGGAGCTTTGAAATTTGATCCGAGCAAAAACAATTTCCCAGTAACGCTTCATGATCCGTGCAACGTTGTAAGGCAAATGGGAATTGTTCAACCTCAACGGGACATTTTGAAATTAATTGCTCCCCAATTCAGAGAAATGACTCCTCACGGCGTAGATAACTATTGCTGCGGCGGAGGAAGCGGTTTTGCCATTATGAATTCGCCTAACTTTGGAGAGTTCCGGAACAAAGTCAGTGCCCGCAAGAAATTCGCGCAAATTCTTAACGCTTTCCAAGATACGATTGAGGATCCATCCGTTGTTAAATATATATGTGCGCCTTGCTCCAACTGCAAGGGAACTATACGCGGATTATTGGAGTATTACGAAGCAACAGAAAAATTCAATTTGCAATATGACGGTTTAGTCGAGCTCATGGTAAATGCTCTTGTCAGCATGGATAAGCCGTACTTTGAGTTCCTGGAATCCTAAAAAGTTAGCTTGATGGCTCTGAGCTAAAGGCTTAGAGCCATCAATGACATCGAAAGGAGCGAGAGCATTGCGTGTCGTCATTATCGGGGGTGTGGCTACAGGGCCTAAAGTAGCCGCACGGTTAAAGCGTATTATGCCCCAGGCGGATGTTGTCATTGTTGAGCAAGGCAAGGTGTTGTCTTATGGTGCATGCGGGTTGCCCTTGTACCTGGGAAATTTAGTGCCGAGAATTGAAGATCTAATGACTACTTCTGCAGGGATACTTAGAGATACCAGTTACTTTGCGGATCGAAAGGGTGTTACTGTCTTATCTGAGACTCGGGCTATCGCTATCGATCGTGCTCAGAAAACAGTTCATATCCGTGATTTATCAAACGGAGCAGAACGGGATTTAGTGTATGATTTTTTAGTTTTGGCTACAGGCGCTAAACCAAGCTTGCCGACAATCCCGGGTATTGAAAGTCAAAATGTATTTACGCTGCGCCATCCGAGTGATGCGGAAAAACTCAAAGCTTTGATTCAAGCTAAACAGGTAAAACACGTTACGGTTATTGGCGCAGGTTTTATTGGACTTGAAATTGCCGATGCTTTAGCGAGCCCGCGCTTAAAAGTTACGGTTTGTGAAAGCCAGTCCCATGTCTTGCCCCGGCTGCTTGATCTTGAAATGGCGAGAGGTGTAGAAAGCAAGATGCGCAGCCGAAGTATTGATCTTCGCTTAGGCTGTCAGGTCAAAGCCATTGAATGTGATGCCGAGGGAAAAGTCAACAGAGTTGTCACGGCACAAGGGCAAATCGAAACAGAACTTGTAATTATAGCCATCGGTGTTAAGCCGGAAGTCGAACTCGCATGTCAGGCTGGATTAGCCATTGGTTCAACAGGTGCTATCCAGGTTAACGACTTCATGCAAACAGATGATCCCTTCATTTATGCGGGCGGAGATTGTGCGGAACAGATTAACCTCATCACTGGTCAAGCGGTGTATATCCCGTTAGCTTCAACAGCAAATAAGCAGGGCAGGGTTATCGCTGATAATATTACGGGGAGAAAAGTAGAATTTCCCTCTATTTGTGGAACCTCTGTTTTACAGGCTTTTGATTTAAATATTGGACGAACGGGCTTAAGCGAAAATGAAGCTCGGAAATTTGGCTATGATGTTATCACAAGTTTGAGCAGCGGACTCGATTCGATGCACTATTATCCGATGCATGCGGCAGTTACGATTAAACTTATTGCCGATGCCAGATCGGGGCGCCTTTTAGGAGCACAGGTTTGCGGAATGGGCGAGGGGATTAAACGTCTGGATGTTTTGGCAACGGCAATTCGATTTGGAGCTCGGGTTGAAGATATCGGCGGTTTAGATTTAGGTTATGCCCCCTCGTTCGCAACAGCTATCGATGTGCTTATTCATGCGGCGAATACCTTGGAGAATAAGAGTCATGATGTAGTAAACAGCATAACTCCGCTTGATCTCTTAAAACGTTTGCAGCAGGGAGAAGAAATACAATTTGTTGATGTCCGTGAAAAGGATGAAGTAAAAGCGAATCCATTAAACTTTCCCAAAGTTATTGCAATTCCTTTAGGAGAGTTACGTAAACGTTACCGTGAAATTCCGTATGAAGGGGCCGTTGTTACTGTGTGTGAACTGGGTATACGTGCTTATGACGCAGCGTGTATCCTAAAATCTCATGGTTTTAAAGGGGTTTGCTTCTTAGAAGCAGGGACTTCCGTCTGGAAAACATTAAGTTCATAATTATATACCTAATTTCACAATGAGTTTTCTATATTGTACAATTACGATTTTATATTTTACAGAAGTGACCTATCGTAGTTAAATAAGAATTGAAAAGACAATGTGTAAATTAACACAAGAACAAACATTTCCCTTTTAAGAATCATTCCAAGGATCCGAAATTGTCTGCCATATTCTTTCTGGATTGTTGAAATCAACGTGAAGGAGGTGGATTAAAGATGTTTATCGTTAGTATTGATGCAGACACGTGCTCAGGCTGCAATGCATGCGCTGATGGTTGTCCTGCACATCTTCTCAAATTTAATGGTGAGAAGACCGAAGTAGTTGGTGATGAAACTGAATGCATGGGCTGTGAGAGCTGCGTCACTGTGTGCCCAACAGGTGCTGTATCCATTACAGAAATGTAAAAATATCAATTCGTAAAGCGGAGGTTGTGCCATGACTGAAAAGAAAACGCCACAACTAGATGAACTGGAAAATGGAAAATGGCCTAGTTTTGTGTCGGAAATTAAAAAAGCTGCAGTGAAAAGCGAAGCTGCAGGCGAGCTTCTCCAAGTCTTAGAAAGATCTTATAAGGAGAAAAAAGGACACTGGAAACATGGTGGTATTGTTGGTGTAAGAGGTTACGGCGGCGGCGTTATTGGCCGTTATTCCGACATGCCGGAAGAGTACCCGCATTTGGCAGAGTTCCATACGATGCGTGTCAATCAACCGAGTGGCTGGTTCTATACTACGGAAAAACTTCGGACGCTCTGTGATATTTGGGAAAAACATGGCAGCGGTTTGACAAACTTCCACGGTGCAACGGGTGACGCCATTATGCTGGGAATGAGAACTGATCAAATTACACCGGCATTCGAGGAATTCAGTGAAGCTGGTTTTGACCTTGGCGGTTCCGGTTCTGACTTGAGAACTCCAAGCTGCTGCGTGGGCCCAGGCCGTTGCGAATATGCTTGCTACGATACCTTAGAGGCTTGCCATAACATTACAAATACGTATCAAGATGAACTTCACCGCCCGATGTGGCCTTACAAATTTAAATTCAAATTCTCCGGCTGTGCTAATGACTGCACTGCTTCTATTGCACGTTCTGACTGTGCCGTTATCGGTACTTGGCGTGATACCATTCAATTCGATCAAGCTGAAGTAAAAGCTTATGCTGAAAGCGGCATGGATATTCAAGGCGAGGTTTGTGATTATTGCCCAACCCGCTGTCTGAAATTCAATCATGAAACCAAAGAGCTCAGCGTCATTGCTGAAGACTGCACCCGCTGTCATCATTGCATCAACGAAATGCCTAAAGCAGTTAAGGCTGGGAAAGAAAAAGGGGCTTCCATTCTTCTTGGAGGTAAGTCAACGATTGTGCAATCTGCCTTCATGGGTTGGGTTATCGTTCCTTTCATCAAAATGGATCCCGCAGATGATTTTGAAGAATTTAAAGATCTCGTGGGCCGCATCTGGGATTGGTGGGATGAAAACGGTAAAACCCGTGAAAGAATCGGTGAAACCATCTATCGTATCGGCATGAGCAAATTCCTTGATGCAGTTGGCTTGCCGCCTGTGCCTCAAATGATCTTCCGTCCACGTGCTAACCCATACGTCTTTTGGCCAGAAGACGAAATCAATAAATAAGAAATACAGAGAGGTGGATAAAAATGGCTAAACTTGATCAGGGACCTCCATATTATAAAGAGATGCTCCCTCCAGTGATTTTGGAGAACTACGGAAAATGGCGCTATCATGAGAATCCAAAACCGGGCGTGCTCAAGCATGTTTCCCAATCCGGAGCAGAACTGTATAGCGTTCGTGTAGGATCCCCTCGGTTAGTAAGTATCGATTTTATCCGTGATCTGTGTGCACTGGCTGATGAGTATTGCGACGGTTATCTTCGCTTCACAGCTCGTCACAACGTTGAGTTTTTAGTTTCTGATCCTGCCAAGGTTGAACCTCTTATTGCAGCACTCGAGGCTAAAGGCTTGCCTGTTGGTGGAACCGGACATGCGCTTAGGAACATCGTTCATACTCAAGGATGGGTGCACTGCCATACACCCGCAACGGATTCTTCAGGAATTGTTAAATCCGTTATGGATGACCTATACGAATATTTCGTTTCTATGAAATTACCTTCTTCACTTAAAATCAGTCTTGCTTGCTGTTTGAACATGTGTGGAGCAGCGCACTGCAGTGACATTGCTATTGTCGGCATACACAGAACACCTCCTCGGATCAATCACGAGTTGATCAGGAAAGGAACTGAAATTCCGAGCTTGGTTGCATGTTGTCCTACAGGAGCAATTCGCCCCAATCCAAAAGAGAAAAGTGTTCAGGTTAATGAAGAAAAATGTATGTACTGCGGTAACTGTTACACGATGTCTCCGGCAATGGAGATTGCTGACCCCAAAAATGACGGCGTAGCGATCCTTGTCGGAGGAAAAGTATCAAATGCTCGCACCAATCCGATGTTTTCGAGAATGGTTATTCCTTATATCAAAAACAATCCGCCGCGTTGGCCTGAGGTAACGGATGCAATTCGCAATATTGTTGAAGTTTGGGCAGCCAATGCACGCAAAGGCGAGCGTATTGGAGAATGGATTGAAAGAATCGGATGGGAAAAATTCTTTAGCCTAAGCGGTATCGAGTTTACGGATAAAGTCATTGATGATTTTATCTTCTCGAGAGAAACCTTCCGTACATCTGCAGCTTTCAAATTCTAGTCCCAAAATATGAAAAGAGGGGATTCCTATGGAAAAAGGACCCGCTAATCCCGAGATTAAGAAAAAAGTCTTAGCTTTTCTTGAAACCGTAGAAAAAGCGAAAAGCAAGGAAATTGCGGCTAAAATCGGTGAGAAGAAAGCTGATGTCGATCTGGCAGTGAAAGAACTCGCACTGGAAGATAAAGTAGAGTATCTCTACATTACAACGACATTCGTAGCACTTAAAGGAAAAGTAAAAGCTCCGAACGAGCAATAATGACTAGCTTTTGCAGGGAAGCATTGCTTCCCTGCAAAAGCTAAAAAAAGTAATTAATGAGAAATACAAGTGTATTGTATGATATGGCTTTCGTATGCTCTTCGGTTATAAAGTTCAAGGAGTTGGCAAAGATGGACATGGGGCTTAGGGGTTTGATTGAGGAAAAAAAGCCAGTCATTATAAAAAGATGGTTCGAAGCCATTATTAATACTTATCCGGCAGATACATCTGGTTTTATGAAAAAACAAAAAGATCCATTTGCCAATCCAGTTGGATTTACGTTTTCGCAGGGTATAGAAAAGATCGTTACAGCCCTTCTTCTAGGAGAAGATATGGCAACGGTAACCGAATCTCTCACTGATATGATTAAAGTGAGAGCGGTTCAGAACTTTACACCTTCACAGGCCGTAGCTTTTGTCTTTACCTTAAAAAAGATTATTCGAGAAGAATTGGGTGGAACAATCGAGAAGCGCCACATCTCCGAAGCGCTTAATGCTTTCGAAGTTAAAATTGACGAGCTGGCTCTTTCTTCTTTTGATATATACTCACAATGCCGTGAGCAGCTAAACGAGATTAAAGTTATGGAATTAAAAAATATGACATTCGGATTGTTAAGGCAGGCGAACTTGGTCAAAGATTTACCGGCTGAACAGTCGGGAAATGGTGAACTAAGCGTCAAAACCAAGAGAAAAGAGGGTGTGAAGTGAAAGCCTTATTTTCTTTATTTGCAGTACTTCTCGTAATGTTGGTGGGATATATTGGGGCTGATGTTGCAAATTTACAGTATTTATTCGGGATAATCATCCCCTATGCAGCTTTGTTGCTTTTTGTTGGAGGCTTTATTTATCGGATTACCCAATGGGCGAGTTCACCTGTCCCTTTTCGTATTCCTACAACCTGCGGACAAGAACAGTCCTTGCCTTGGATTAAGCAAAATAAGATCGATAATCCCAGCACGAAGTTCGGGGTCTTCCTCAGAATGGTCCTAGAAGTACTCTTTTTCAGATCATTATTTCGCAATATAAAAACGGAACTGCGAGTTGACGAAAACGGACCTAAAATCGGTTACGGTTCTAACAAATGGCTCTGGCTATTTGGATTGATCTTCCACTGGTCTCTTCTTATTATTTTGCTTCGCCATTTGCGTTTATTCTTAGAACCGATTCCCTTTTTCGTGAGTGTATTAGATAGTGCTGACAGCTTTTTGCAAATCGGTTTACCTCAGCTCTATATTACAGATATCTTATTTGTCTGTGCGATAACTTATCTTTTTCTCAGAAGAATTGTTGTACCCCAAGTCAAATATATCTCCATGGCTGCGGATTATTTTCCATTGTTTATGCTGATGGGAATCGGCGGAACCGGAATGCTGATGCGCTATTTCCTTCGAGTCGATATCGTCTCCGTAAAAGAGCTGGTACTGGGGTTAATTACCTTTAACCCGCATATTCCGGCGGGAATCTCAGGTGTATTCTATATTCATCTCTTCCTGATCTGCGTTTTGTTCATCTATTTCCCGCTAAGCAAATTGATGCATATGGGCGGCATTTTCTTGAGCCCGACACGGAACATGGCGAATAATAACCGCATGGTAAGGCACATCAATCCTTGGAATTACCCTGTTAAAGTCCACACTTATGAAGAGTATGAGGATGAATTCAGAGAAAAAATGA
Organism: Desulfitobacterium nosdiversum; assembly: GCF_049860565.1. Classification (GTDB taxonomy): domain Bacteria; phylum Bacillota; class Desulfitobacteriia; order Desulfitobacteriales; family Desulfitobacteriaceae; genus Desulfitobacterium_A; species Desulfitobacterium_A nosdiversum. Next base: position 475,572 of record NZ_CP172056.1, on the reverse strand, counting down.
TCAAGGCAGGGATACCGGTAGAAAAGGAGTGAGATTAGAGAATGGCGAAATTTAAGCTCCCAAAGCCTGATGAATTATCAAAGATTAGCTATGCGCCACCGACAACGGAGTGGATGGATACGCCTACCTCCTTTAATCCGGGTACTTTCGCCTGGGGGGCTAAGGGGAAAAACCTCGAAACTGTAGGCTTTCCGAATCCAAGAGATTGGTCTCCGGCGGACGAGGACTGGAAGCTTCCTGAAAACTGGAAGTCTACGGTTTTAGAAGGAATTGCAGAGCGTTTAAGCAAATATCGTTCCTTTAAAATCATGATGGATATCTGTGTTCGCTGCGGTGCTTGTGCAGATAAATGCCATTTTTATATTGGTACAGGCGATCCGAAAAATATGCCTGTACTTCGGGCAGAACTTCTTCGTTCGGTTTATCGCAAATACTTTACACCGTCGGGGAAACTATTGGGCAAACTTGCAGGTGCCAGAGAACTGACAGAAGATGTCATCAAGGAATGGTGGTATTACTTCTATCAATGTACGGAATGCCGTCGTTGTTCCGTCTTTTGCCCCTACGGAATTGACCAAGCGGAAATAACAATCATCGGGCGAGAGCTGCTTAATTTATTAGGGTTAAATATCGACTGGATTGCCGGGCCTGTAGCGGCTTGTTATATGAAGGGAAACCACCTGGGTCTTGAACCTCATGCCCTTATAGGAAATATCGATATGATGTGTGATGACATCGAAGATATAACAGGCATCCGTGTGAACCCAACATTTAATCGTAAAGGTGCGGAAATTCTTTTTGTAACGCCTTCCGGTGACTTTATGGGAGATCCGGGAATCTTTACGTGTATGGGTTATTTAATGCTTTTCCATGAACTTGGACTGGATTACACCTTTAGTACCTATGCTTCTGAAGGCGGAAATTTCGGCTTCTTTACTTCAAATGAGATGGCGAAAAGGCTCAACTCTAAAATCTATGCCGAGGCGAAGCGCCTTGGTGTCAAATATATCATTGGCGGCGAATGCGGTCACATGTGGAGAGTTGTCCATCAATATATGGGCACATGGCAGGATGCTCCCGATTTCCTTGAAGTGCCGGTCTCGCCGATAACAGGAACACGATTTGAAAATGCGGCAGCTACGAAAATGATTCACATTGCGGAGTTCACAGCAGATTTAATCAAGCACAACAAGCTAAAGTTGGATCCTTCGCGCAATGATCATTTGAAGGTTACCTTCCATGACTCCTGCAACGTTTCCCGTGGTATGGGGATGCTTGAAGAACCGCGTTATATCATCAATAACGTATGCAATAACTTCTATGAAATGCCGGAGAATACGATCCGTGAAAAAACCTTCTGCTGCGGGGCCGGTTCAGGACTCAATGCCACTGAAAATATGGAAGAACGCATGAGAGGCGGTTTAGCCCGCGGCAATGCCGTGAAATATGTTCGGGACAAATACGGAGTTAATGCTTTAGCCAATGTTTGTGCAGTTGATCGTGCCGCTTTGCCTGCTGCTATGAACTACTGGGCGCCGGGTGTTGATGTATACGGCGTGCATGAGCTGGTTGCCAATGCCTTGGTTATGAAGGGTGAAAAGGAAAGAACAACGGATTTGCGCGGAAACGATTTACCCGTAAAGGAGGGTAAAGCTGATGAATAAAAAAGGCGGAATCCTCCTTGGTCTCTTGATCTTTGTTGTCATTGTCGCTTCACCTATTCTTTATAACAAAGGAAAAGCAAAGGCAGCTCCTGTTATTAATCTGAATACTCCCGTCATTCAGCAATTATCGGATAAGGAATGTGTTGAACCCGCTGAGTATATGCGCCAGAATCATATGCAGCTTCTTTTGCAATGGCGCGATGCGAAAGTGCGCGATGGGCAAAGCGTTTATATCAACAGCAAAGGAAAAGCCTATGATATCAGTCTCGAAGGAACTTGTTTAAAGTGTCATGATGATAAAACTGTATCCGACAGCGTTACATCAAATGCTGCTAAACCGAACGTTTCTGCACCTAATGCTGCGACAACGAATCTTACTTCTGATGGCAGCAATCAATTTTGTTTCTCTTGTCATAATTATGCTTCAGTTAAGCCTAACTGTTGGAACTGCCATTCCGATCCAAGGGGGGCACAGAAATGAGTATTGATAGAAGACAATTTCTGAAAAGAGCAGGGGTTCTTACAGCCCTAGGAATTGGAGGCACCACTTTTTTATTTAATAGTCTTAATACGGCAACACCGGCTGAAGCTTCTGAATTTGCTTCCCCGCAAAAGGGATTAAAAGGGAAGCGTTGGGGCATGGTCGTGGATATGAAGAAGTTTAAGACTAAAGAAGACATTCAACTCGTTATCGATTCTTGCCATAAGATCCACAATGTGCCCAACTTTGGTAATCCAAAGGATGAAATCAAGTGGATTTGGACGGATAGTTTTGAGCATGTTTTTCCGGGTACAGAAAATAAATACTTAGATGAAAACACCGAAAAATTGCCCTTTCTGGCGCTGTGCAATCATTGTGATAATCCTCCCTGTGTTAGAGCATGTCCGACGCAGGCGACTTTTAAGCGTAAAGACGGTGTAGTCGGCATGGATTTCCACCGTTGTATCGGCTGCCGTTTCTGTATGGCTGCTTGTCCTTTCGGTGCAAGAAGCTTCAACTTTAGAGATCCCAGACCGTTTATCAAGGAAATCGATCCTGATTATCCGACAAGAACCCAAGGGGTTGTGGAGAAATGCAATCTATGTGTGGAACGGCTGGATCAAGGTCTTCTGCCAGAATGTGTAGAGGCTTCCAAAGGTGCTATAGTCTTCGGTGACTTGGATGATCCGAATTCTGAGGTCCGTAAAATACTCAGTAAGAACTATACGATTCGCCGTAAGCCCAATTTGGGAACTGAGCCTAGCATTTATTACCTGATCGGGGGTGAAGAGAATGTTTGAGAAAGCCCTGACAGGAGGTAAGAAATATTGGCTTTGGATCTTTGCGCTCCTCTTTGTCATTGTAATGGCTGTTTTTGCCTACGCGAAGCAGTATAGTTACGGTCTTGGCATAACTGGGATGAGCAGAGATGTATCCTGGGGACTCTATATTTCTCAGTTTACATTTTTAGTCGGTGTTGCGGCTTCGGCAGTTATGGTTGCGATTCCTTACTATCTTCATAATTATAAAAAGTTTGGCCGGATTGTTATTTTAGGAGAGTTCTTAGCTGTATCCTCGGTCATTATGTGTATGCTTTTTATCGTCGTGGATATGGGGCAGCCCACTCGTGTCATGAATGTTATTCTTCACCCAACACCGCATTCCATGATGTTTTGGGACATGTGCGTATTATTCGGTTACTTGCTCATTAACTTGGTTATAGGCTGGACAACGTTAGGTGCCGAAAAGAAGGGATTTCCGCCGCCAGAGTGGGTTAAACCGATTATTTACCTTTCGATTCCCTGGGCTGTGAGTATTCATACCGTAACTGCGTTCTTATATGCCGGCTTACCGGGAAGACATCTATGGTTGACAGCGATTATGGCTGCGCGTTTCCTGTCCTCGGCTTTTGCGGCAGGTCCTGCAATTCTCATTCTTTTATGTTTAGTTGTGAGAAAACTGAGTACGTTTGACGCAGGTCATGAGGCAATTCAGTCCCTAGCCAAAATCGTTACTTATGCAATGATCGCGAATGTTTTCTTTTACTTCCTAGAAATCTTTACCGCGTTCTATAGTAATATCCCAGAAGCTAAGGATCCATTGATTTATTTGTTCTTTGGCCTGGACGGTTATAGCAGGCTGGTTCCCTTAATGTGGCTTGCAGCGGTTTTAGCTTTTGTCGGGATTATCTTATTGGTTATTCCTAAAACTCGCAAAAATGAAAGTATTCTTCCTTTTGCTCTGATCTCCGTCATCGTGGCGGCTTGGATCGATAAGGGGTTCGGGTTAGTCATGGGTGGATTTGTTCCTAATCCGATGGGACATATCACAGAATACACGCCAACTCCAACCGAGTTGATGATCACTTTCGGGGTATATGCAATTGGTATCTTGCTCGTAAGTATCTTCTATAAAATTGTAATTGCCGTAAGAGAAGATAATCCTGATCCAATGCATTAAACCTCGATTATTAACACAGCGGGTCCATTAAAATTAAGTATAAAACGATTTAAAAGGAGGAAATTAAAAATGGCTGAACTAGTTGTAAATGGAGTTTCATACGCCTTAGACGAAGATGGATTCCTTGAAGATGCTTCAGTATGGAATGAAGACGTAGCCAAAGCGTTAGCTCCCAATGAGGAGGTAGAAGAACTTACCGACGCTCACTGGAAAGTAATTAACTATCTCCGCGATTATTATGATCAATTTGGTGTTTCGCCAATGGTTCGTAAGCTTCTTAAAGATACCGGATACACCAATGCAACAATCTATGAATTATTCCCAACCGGCCCTGGGAAGGGAGCTTGCAAAATTGCCGGCCTTCCTAAACCAACGGGTTGCGTGTGATTATCTAAGCGATTCCCCATTCAATTTATAGAGCTTCTGAGTATTGCCCAATGAGGCTCCGATAAGAAAGGTTGTGGAGAATATGGCATTAGCAAATCAAGAACAGGACTCAAACAAATGCAGCATCTCACGCTTAGTTATCGGAGCCCCCCAAGGGCGATCTGGGAAAACAACCGTTACTCTAGGTATACTTAGAGCCTTGAGCAGACAAGGATATCAAGTACAGCCGTACAAGAAAGGCCCGGATTATATTGATCCCAGCTGGCATTCTGCTGCTGCAGGGAGATTATCCCGTAATCTTGACCCGTTTCTTATGACAAAGGAAGAAATTTGTCGTTCAATAGCTCTTCATTCTTGCGACTGTCAGTTCAGTATAATTGAGGGCGCAATGGGCTTGTATGACGGTTTAGATCTGGAAGGAAGCGCTTCTACAGCTGAACTTGCTAAAATGACAGGATCTCCTGTTTTACTTGTTGTCGACGCCACGAGAATTACACGAAGTACTGCGGCCATTGTTATGGGCTGTCAGCACTTAGACCCGGAGATTAACATTGCCGGAGTGATTTTAAATAAGGTCGCAAGATCACGTCATGAGAAAATAGCGCGTGAATCCATTGAAAAATATTGCCGTGTTCCTGTGGTCGGGGCAATACCTAAAGATGCGCTCATTTCGATTCCTGACCGGCACTTAGGCTTAATAACAAAGGGTGAAGTGGATGAAACAGAGGACCTGCTGGAACATCTTGCCGATGTTATTTGTGAATACTCGAACATATCTGATATAATGTCCTTAGCTTTGACAGCACCGGAATTAAAGTATGTTCCAAAGGCGGAGTTTTTAAGTATTTCCGGATATCAACAAAAAATTAAAAATATGCATACGCCGCGGATAGGGATTATTCGCGATGCCGCATTCAGTTTCTATTACCCGGAGAACCTGGAAGCATTAGAATCACTGGGTGCTGAGCTGATACCATTCAGCGCTCTTACAGAGGAGCATTTACCGGAAGACCTTGATGCGCTCTATATCGGCGGGGGGTTTCCAGAAGTTTTTGCAGAACAATTGACAGGAAATACGACACTCCGCCAAGAGATTTGCACCGCTGGTGAGGGCGGGCTGCCCATCTATGCAGAATGCGGTGGTTTAATGTATCTTGGCCGGTCAATTATAATCGGTGATAATAAACACGACATGGTGGGATTGCTTCCTTTAGATACGAAATTGGAAAAGAAACCGCAAGGACATGGTTATACTATTATGCAAGGGACGGAAAACAATCTTTGGTTTAACCAAAAGAAAATACGCGGACATGAATTTCACAACTCTCGTGTCATTAATTTAGATAAAACTAAGGTCGAATTTGGATTTACGATAGAAAAAGGAAGCGGTATTGATGGCAATTATGATGGAATTTGTTATAAAAACGTTTTAGCGTCCTATAATCATATTCATGCCATCGGCACTCCAAGCTGGGCAGAACAAATGCTGAAACTAGCGCATCAATATTGTGAAAAACGGTGGGAGAAAAGAGAAAAAGTAGCTGGAGAATAGTATTATTCGTAAGTTCTTTAATCGGAATAAAGAATGAATAATCCTGATGAAGGAGCCGAATAATGGATGATGAAAGGCTTTTAAGATATGATATAATTATAAAGGATTTTGATATTCTTTATCTTTAAAAGATTATAACGCAAGGAGGATATATTGTTTGTTTGAACAACAGTTTCTTGTTTTCAAGGAAGTTGCCGAAACTAAAAATATTACACTTGCAGCTAAAAAACTTCATATGAGTCAGCCGAGTATCAGTCTCCAAATCCAGAACCTAGAGAATCAGTATGGTGCACGTTTTTTTGACCGAACAAATAAGGGCGTAAGTCTAACTCGGGCTGGGGAAGTATTCTATGAAAATGTCCGACAAGTTCTGGATATTCTGAATAATGCCCAGCAGCAGGTGAGTGAATTAGCCGAGGAACAGAGAGGACTTATTTGCTTAGGAGCTACTTTGACCATTGGAGAGTATATACTTCCGAATATTTTAGCGTACCTTTATCATGAACGGCCAGATCTTGATTTTAAGGCAAAGATTGCGAATACGGAATCTATCGCTCAAGATGTTCTCGAAAAAAGGATCCATATTGGGTTAATTGAAGGACCTGTGCCCAAGCACAAGGAGCTTGTTGTAGAAAGTTTCTGGCAAGATGAATTGGTTGTCGTTGTTCCCAATTTCCATCCTTGGGCTTCTCGCAACAGTATAACGTTAATGGATTTATTAAAAGAACCCCTTGTGACTCGGGAAGTAGGCTCAGGAACACGCAAGGTGATGGAAATGGCGTTAAAGGAAAGAGGGCTTGATCCGTCTCAACTGAATGTTACGATGGAATTAGGAAGTACGCAAGCCATTAAACAAGTAGTTGCTGCGGGCCTGGGAATAACAATAATTTCATCATTCACTGTACATCGCGAATGTGAGCAAAGGATTTTTAAAGCCTTAAAAATTCAGGACTCTCCAGTCTATCGGGATTTAAGTATTCTTACGCTTGTTCAGACGAACCAAACGAAAGATGAGCGGTACCTCATCAACCTGCTGCACGACAGGAAGCTTCTTTCAGATATTTTAAGTCGGGATTATTGTTCGGCGGAGCCTGAGCCGTAAGTTTAAATTGATTGAGGATAAGTATGAAAAAAGATATACGTGTTGGCTTAGTCCAACTAAGGGCCGAGGTCGGAGAAACTCGCCGCAACTTAAAACGGATTTGTGACTGGGCGCAAAAGGCTGCGCAGCAGGGAATTAACTTTTTATGTTTTCCTGAAAGCGCGCTTCATGGATATTCACCGAAAGATGCGCAGGGGCTCGGGGATTCCTCCGATAGTTCTATTATTAAAGAACTTAGGCAATGTGCCTCCGATCTGGGCTTAACTTTATTGGTTGGAATGGTTGAACAAGCGAAACAGGGGCAAAAGCCATACTTATCGCAGATCATTGTATCTCCTAACCAAGAACCCGCTTTTTATCGAAAAGTCCATCTTGGTCGAAGCGAGCGGGATTACTTTACTCCGGGGACTGAGTTTCCGGTTTTTGAGGCTGAAGGAATTCGATTTGCTGTAGGAATTTGCTGGGACTGGCATTTCCCTGAGATGGCAGGTATTTATTCCTTAAAAGGGGCCGAACTTTTATTTGCTCCACATGCTTCGCCGGTAGTAGCGGGAGATCGTAAAGAGATTTGGCTGCGCTATCTAGGAGCTCGTGCCTACGATAATTCGGTTTATCTAGGGGCCTGCAACTTAGTCGGACCGAACAACCGGGGAAAGGAATTCAGCGGGGGAGCTTTGCTTTTCGGGCCTAAGGGAGAAGTGCTGGCTGAAAACTTCAAAACTGGAGAGGAATTACTGGCGGCGGATCTATCAGCAGAACGTCTCAATCTCTTACGAAGTCCTCAAAGGGATTCGATGAAAGACAGCTTCTTCTTAGCGGATCGAAGAAAAGAGTTGTATAAGGAACTGATAGAGCTTGAAGTGAAGTAATCTTCATATAGGCGTTTCGCCTATTATAAATGATGACTTTAAGGAAAAAGCAAAAAAGTTTATTTATTTGTGAAAGTGAAATTCTGCACATTTGATATTATTTAAGAATTAAAATAAAGAATTTAACACTGATGTTACACAAAATAGGTCTTTTATGTAGCGTTGCAGAAAGGGTGTATATTATGAGAACCATCAGTCAAAGCAAACCTGATCACTTTTTTGATGAAATAATCGATGTATTCAATGATGGCATATATATCACTGATTCTCACGGCTACACCTTAAAAGTCAATAAGGCATACGAAACAATCACTGGTCTAAAGCGTGAAGAAGTTCTGGGCAAGTATGTTATGGATTTAGAAAAAGAGGGCGTATTTAAGTCTCCGTTAAATCCTTTGGTTGTCAAAACAGGCCGGCAGCACACGGATGTTCAGGTTAATAAAATGGGCAGAAAGGTCGTTATTTGCGGCAGCCCTATCTTTGATAACAATGGTAATGTGATTTATGTAGTAACTCTTGTCAGAGATATTACGGGGTTATCTCATCTAAGAGACGAAATAGCTGCTCAAAGAGAGCTTATTCAAAAATATCATGAGGAAGCACAGTATTTACGCTCTAAATATTTAGAGCGCGAGAAAGCAATCTTCGAAAGCCCTCAAATGTTAAAATTATTGGAATTACTTAAACGTGTCGCAAAAACGGATGCAAATGTCTTAATCTTAGGAGAGACAGGTGTAGGTAAAGGAGTATTTGCGGCAAAAGTTCATGAGTATAGTTGCCGCAGGGAGGAACCTTTTTTTAAGGTCAATTGTGCAACAATCCCTGAAAATTTAATAGAATCTGAGCTTTTTGGGTATGAACCAGGAGCTTTTACCGGGGCTAATGCTAAAGGAAAACCCGGATATTTTGAAATGGCTGATAAAGGTACACTATTTTTAGACGAAATCGGTGAACTGCCTATTTCAATGCAAGCCAAGCTTTTAGGGGTAATTCAAGATCATGAAGTGATGAGATTAGGATCAAATACGGTCAAAAAAGTAGATGTACGGCTTGTTACGGCAACAAATGTAAACTTGGAGCAGGCGGTTAAAGAAGGAAAATTTAGGAGCGACTTGTACTATCGTTTAAAAGTTGCAGTATTAGAAATTCCTCCATTACGGAAAAGGCAAGAGGATATCATTCCCTTTATAGAATTCTTCCTCGATAAATTCAATACAAAATATAAGAAAAGATTAAGTTTTTCAAGCGAAGCTAAACATTTAATGCGCGAATATAATTGGCCGGGCAATATTCGTGAAATGGAAAATATGATTCAAGGATTAGTGGTAACCTCGGAGAACGAAGAAATAAATCTATGCGATTTACCTTGCTATTTAATTGAAAACGTTAAACAAGAAATTATATCCGGTGTAATACCTAATACTTGTAAAAAAACATTAAATGGGCTGATGGAGGACTACGAAAAGCAAATTCTAAAAGAAGCCTTGGATAAATTTCATTGCGTAGCCGCTGTAGCTGAAAATTTATGTGTTGATAAATCAACGGTTTTTAGGAAAATTAAAAAATATAAAATAATGTAGGACTTTTTGCATAGATAAGTGCGTCTGAGGAATTGCCGTTTTGCAATTGAATTGCAGAATTGCAATTCCTCTTTTTTTAAGAAATAATAGTGACTAAATCATATATAGCTGAGCCTAAATGTCAGGCATATAAGGCCTTGGAATTCGTTTGAGTGAATTCAGTATTGGTTTACAGAACTTAGAAATAATGAAATTAGAGAAAGAATCTAAACAATAGTCGCAATATTGCAATGGCTTAATTGATGGCAAATAGCCAAATGCGCTAAATATCGATATTTTAATTCTGGCATAGATGTTGCATATGTCTTTAATCGTATTTACCTATAGAGGAACTTCCCTACACGTTTAAATGCTTAAGAGTATTCAGCGAAATAATGACTCGTAGTTAAGTAACCACTATTTAGGTAAAGGGATTCTCAACATTGGAAGGGGGAAACAACCAAATGACAGCGATGGAAAGGGGGAGTCATAATCTGTAAAGATAAGTGTGAAAGTGAGTTCAAACATTATTGATCCGTAGTCTGTAACCTTGTTATCCTATCACCCGACGTGGCTTTTAGAGGCAACTTTTTAGAAAGAAAGGTGTACAAATGAGTCAGGAAAAAACAGTTACAATTCGATCTAAAGCTGACGTAATTGATTTTTTAAATAACGCGGGTCCGGCTAGGAATGCTTTAATTGTTATTATTACGGCCCTTGGTGGAGTGTTTATTGATGCTTACGATTTTACGAGTTTGGGAATCGGAGCAGTACAGCTAAAAGAGCAATTCAATTTAAACGCTGTGCAGATGGGTAGCTTAACTGCTGCAATGGGATTTGGAGCCTTGCTCGGTGCAATCTTTGGCGGTTACCTAGTGGATAAGCTCGGACGGAAACGTATGTTTTACGCGGATTTATGGTTTTTCGTATTATCTGCAATTGTTGGAGCACTTTCTCCAAATATTACGATATTGGCAATTTGTCGCTTTGTAATGGGTATTGGAGTAGGACTAGATTTTCCGGTCGCGCTAAGTTATATCGCTGAGTTTAGTTCGCTCAAGGGTAAAGGTAAATGGGTTAATTTGTGGCAGGGAATGTGGTATGTAGCAGCATCTGCATCATTCTTAATTATTCTTCCGTTCTACTTTTTAGGTGCTGGCCCACATCTTTGGCGATGGGCAGTCGGTTTTGGAGCAGTGCCAGCGATTGCGGTACTAGGTTTAAGAAAGCTCTTTATGGAAGAAAGTCCCCTTTGGGCAGCGAATCATTTGGGATTGAAGGAAACGGCACGTATACTTGAAGCAACTTATGGTGTCAAGGTTAAGCTGGACTGTAAACCCGAGGATTTAGAAGCACCTGAGGAAGAAAATAAACCTAAACTATCATATGGGGTATTATTTACTGCACAGTACAGAATGAGAACCATTATGACAACGATCATTGCAGCAACTCAAAGTATGGAATATTTCGCCGTAGGATTTTATCTTCCGGTTATTGCAGCTCTGATTTTCGGTAAGGAATTCCTTTGGGCTATAGTAGGTTCAATTGTGTTTAACTGTTTTGGCATGGTCGGTGGTACTTGGCAAGCCTATGCCGTAGAAAAATTTGGTTCGCGAAAGTTGGCGATAACAGGCTATATCATAGCTTTTTCTTGCCTACTAACGATTGGACTTTATAAAGAACAATTACCCCTATATGTGCAAGCGCTGTTAATAGGAATGTTTATCTTTGGACACTCTTTTGGTCCCGGGGCACAAGGAATGTCGATGGCTACTCTCTCTTATCCCGCATCAATTAGAGGTTTGGGATCGGGTTGGGGTCAAACAATGGTTCGTGTTGGGAGCATCACGGGTTTCTACTTCTTCCCTATTGTCTTAGCTGCTCTAGGATTACAGTACACTTTGCTTGTTCTTTCAGCAGTCCCGGCAATTGGTCTAATTACCGCTTTAACCATTAAGTGGGAGCCGGTAGGTAAAGATATCGATTCGGAAAGTATAACCTCTACGGCAAAGTAGAGTAAAACGGATTCAAGAATAGAAAAGAAGAGAGCAATTTAAGTTTTTTACAAAGATTAAGAGAAAAGGAGATTAAAGAGATGGCTGTAGCAGAAGTATTATCACCCCAAGAGTTAAGAATCGTTGAACAAGAGAAAAAGAAATCAGGCGGATTTCTAAGAGAACGTACGGCTAAAATTTACAATTCGTTTGTTCTTTCAAAACCTCGCATAGATATTGAACGGGGTAAATATTTTACAGAGTCTTTTAAAACAACAGAAGGCCAGCCCTTAATTTTGAGATGGGCAAAGGCGCTCTACCATATTGCCGAGAATATTCCTGTCTATATTGACGACCATCAATTGCTAGCAGGCAGAGTTGGATGCCAAGGTAAATACGGTTTAATCTATCCTGAACTTGACGGATGTTTCCTTGACCAGCTCGCCGAAAATGTTAAGAATCGCGAGACCGCACCGTTCTACCTAGCAGATGAAGATGCCAAGATTATCAATGAAGAAATAGCACCTTACTGGAAAGGGAAAAGCTTTTATGAAGATTTGGCTCATTCTTTGCCCGAAGATGTACTAAAAGTTACTTATAATCCTGAAGATATCTATACACAACGTTTTATTGTCAGCGAAACATCGTCTATGCGTTCAGCTCTCCAATGGGTTCATGATTATGAAACACCCATTGTAAAAGGTTTTAAAGCTATTAAAGAAGAGGCTCAAAAGGAACTTGATGCATTAGATCCGCTGGAACCTACGGATATGATTGATAAAGCTCCGTTCTTACAAGCGATTGTTATCGTGTCAGATGCTATTGTTCTTTGGGCGAAACGTCACGCCGTTTTGGCTAAAGAAATGGCTGCCAAAGAAAAGAACGCCGTAAGAAAGCAAGAATTACTGACCATTTCCGAAATCTGTGAAAGAGTACCGGAATATCCGGCTCGCAATTTCCGTGAAGCCATTCAATGCCAATGGTTTACTCAAATGTTTTCTCGTTTTGAGCAAAAAACTGGGGCAACCGTTTCCAACGGCAGAATGGATCAATACCTCTATCCTCTGTATAAAAAAGATCTGGATGATGGTTTGATCGATGCCGAACAAGCGAAAGGGCTCTTGGAATGCATGTGGCTGGGCATGGCTCAATACTTAGACCTCTACATCAGTCCTGCCGGTGCAAACTTCAATTCAGGCTGCGCACACTGGGAAGCTGTTACTGTTGGCGGTGTTGATGAAAACGGCAATGATGCGACTAATGAGTTAACTTATGTATTCCTTCAATCCAAAAGAGAATTCCCTTTCAACTATCCTGACTTAGCAGCTCGTATCCATGAGCGTTCACCCGAAAGATATCTCTATGAAGTGGCTGAAACGATTAAAGACGGATCAGGCTTCCCGAAATTGATCAATGATGAAGAAGTCATTCCGCTTTTAATTGCTAAGGGAGCAGATATCGCATCAGCAAATACCTATGCAGTATCAGGATGTACTGAAGTCAGAATGCCTAATCTCGATACTTTTACAAGTGCTTGCCCATACGTTAACTTAGGAGCAGCTTTAGAGCTTGCCTTAAATAACGGACGCATGAAAATGTATGGGGATGAACTTCTAACCATTGAAACGGGTGAGTTAAAAGATTTCCGTACATGGGAAGATTTCTGGAAAGCTTATCTCGCTCAGCAGCAATATTTAATTAAACAAGCCTTTAAACAACAGCTTATTGTTGTCAGACTTCGTGAAAAACACTTTGCAGCGCCAATGGGTTCATCTATTCACGCTCTCTGTATGAAAAATAAAAAAGATTTGCATTCTGCTCATATCGATGGCGGAATTGACTTGGGATATTTCGATTTCATCGGCTATGGAACCGTCGTTGACTCCTTAAGCGCTATTAAAACCATGGTCTTTGATAATAACAAATTAACCTTAGAAAAATTGAATGAAATCTTAGATAAGAACTTCGAAGGTTACGAAGAAATTCGCCAAATGCTGATGAAGGCTCCTCGCTATGGCAACAATGATCCGGAAGCGGATGCTATTGCTAAAGCGATCGACTTAGATGGTGTAAAATTCGCTCACCAATATTCAAAGAAAATGGGCTTTAACTTGGATCTGCGTTATGTACCTGTTACTTCCCATGTACCTTTCGGTAAAGTAGTTGGTGCAACACCGAACGGAAGAACGAAAGGAACGTTCCTCTCTGACGGTTCTTCAGCTGCTCATGGCGCTGATGTCAAAGGACCAACAGCTATTTTAATGTCCAACTACAATTCGAAAAACCGCGGTTTTTTTGAACGAGCTGCTCGTCTTCTCAACATTAAATTAAGCCCTGCAGTTGTAGTCGGTGAAGAAGGAACCCATAAATTGATGTCCATCATTCGCAGCTGGTGTGACTTGAAATTATGGCACTTACAATTCAACATTGTAAATCAAGCGACTCTGTTAGCCGCTAAAAAGAATCCCGAAAGATATAAAGATCTTCTCGTTCGCGTAGCGGGTTATAGTGCTTACTTTGTTGATCTGTCGCCTGAATTGCAAGATGACATCATTGCAAGAACAGCACATGCAACACTGTAAGATTCGCACTTCCACATGGAGGTTAATTCAATGACATTAGACAAAAGCAAATCAGGCCTAGTCTTTAACATTCAGACGTTTTCGGTGCATGATGGTCCCGGTATACGGACGATTGCGTTTCTGAAAGGATGTCCATTGCATTGTGAGTGGTGCAGCAATCCTGAATCTCAAAGTACTTCTCCGGAGCTGGCCTGGAGTGCAAGCCGCTGTATTGGCTGTCATCTTTGCATGAAAGCTTGTCCGAATAAGGTCATTAGCTTAGGGGAACACGGTGAGATCAAGATTGACCGGGAGCAGTGCAAGAAATGTTTTACGTGTGCTGATGCTTGCCCTGCGGGTGCACTTCGCGTCTTTGGACAACAGATGAGTGTTGAACAAGTATTGCGTGAAGTTGAGGCCGATAGTGCCTTTTACAGACGTTCGGAAGGCGGGATGACGCTAAGCGGCGGTGAGGCGCTTCTGCAAGGAGATTTTGCAATCAATCTTTTGAAAGAGGCAAAATGCCACGGATTAAAGACTGCCATTGAAACGTGCGGGTGCGTTCAGTGGCCTGTCTTAGAAAAAGCCTGTCAATATTTGAATACTGTTATTTTTGACATTAAGTGTTTAGATTCAGACAAGCATAAGCAACATACGGGTGTTGGCAATGAGCTGATATTGAGCAACTTTAAGAAGATGTGCACTCAATTCCCGGACAAATCCATCTTAGCAAGAACACCCGTGATTCCTGGGTTTAATGACACAGAAGAAGATGTTTTGGCAATTATCGAGTTCCTTAAGCCCTTTCCGAATGTGAAATATGAACTCCTGCCTTACCATCGACTTGGAGAGCCCAAATATATATCTTTGGACCGCGAATATCCAATGGGCAGCGTAAAGCTGAGTGATGAAGGCGCGAACCGTTTGAAAGCAGCAGCAAGAGAACATTTTGGAGATCGAATGGTCGGTTAAACGTTACCAAAAAGAAGATAGCCGTAAGCGTTTAAAAGATAGTTCCGAAAAAATAGGCTCTGAAAAAGGGACTAAGAGACTTAGTCCCTTTTTCTATTTCTCTGATAGTCAGTTATCCGTGATGAGGAGGAAATAAGAATGGCAGATAATCAACAACGATGGGTTCTTACACCTCAAGAAAGTCAGATTGAGGGTTTGACCAAGGTACAGCAAACAGGCAGAGAAAGAACGTTCAGAAGACTAAATGCAATTAGAAAATCTCCGTTAAAGCTGGGAATTGACAGGGCACGATTGCTCACGGAATCCTTTAAGATAACAGAGGGTAAGCCTTTAGTGCTTCGCTGGGCAATTGCCTTAAAACATATCGCAGAGCAAATGCCTCTATCGATTGGTGAAGATGACTTAATCGTCGGAAAAGGGGACAGCCAGTCCGGAAGATGCGGAATTTTATATCCAGAAGTGGATGGTGCACTTGTTGATCTATTGCAGGCACCAACTCCGGAAGTAGATAAGATCTTAAAAGAGGAAATTGCTCCCTATTGGAAAGGGCATACTTTAGCCGAGAAATATGGAAAGAGCATGCCTGAAGAAACAAGACGGCTGATCTTCGGAGAAGATCCGGAGAATATTCAAAAACAGCTGGGACTTGTTATGCCGTCCGGAACTGCCCGTTCAGCCATGAATTTCACGCAAGATTTCCAAAAGGTTGTTGGTCGAGGAATCAAGGATATTAAGCAAAAGGCTCAGACGATGCTTGATGCGTTGGAATCTCCGGTTGACAAAGTAGAAAAAGGACCATTTCTTGAAGCAGTGATTATCACCTGTGAGGCTATCGTACTCTGGGCAAATCGGTATGCCAAACAGGCACGGGAAATGGCGGAAAAAGAAAATAATCCGGCACGGAAAAATGAACTATTGGAAATTGCTCAAGCCTGTGAATGGGTGCCGGAAAATCCGGCCCGCAATTTTAGAGAAGCGCTGCAAGCTGCATGGTTTGTACAAATCTTCTCCAGAATCGAGCAAAAAATTGGCGCTGCACTGGGAAATGGCAGAATGGATCAGTATCTCTATCCTTATTATCAAAAAGACCTTAAAGAAGGCCGCATTACTCCTGCACAGGCGAAAGAGCTTTTTGAAAGTCTTTGGCTGAATATGGCGGAAGCCAAGATGATATTTATTACTCCAACTGGCGGCGTTTCCGAAGGATATGCTCACTTTGAAGGGGTCACTCTTGGGGGAATGACCAGAGACGGTAAGGATGCAACAAACGATCTGTCGTATCTCATTCTGGAATCGAAGGACAGCCTGCCCCTGCCCTATCCCGATTTGGGAGTCAGAATCCATGCGAAGACTCCGGAAAAATTCCTTCGCTTTGTCTGTGAAGTGATCAAGAGCGGTCAAGGATATCCCAAACTCCTTAATGATGAAGAAGTTATTCCGCTCTATTTGTTCAAAGGGATACCCTACGAAGATGCACTTGACTACAGTATTACGGGTACGGTCGAGCACCGGGTACCCAATTACGAAACATATATCAATCCATGCGGCGTAATCAATATGCCAGCCGCCTTAGAGCTGGTCTTGAATAACGGTAAAACTAAAAAATACGGAGATATGCAGTTAGGCTTAGAAACTGGGGATCCTCGAGAATTTGCTTCATTTGCTGATTTAATGAAAGCTTATGCTGCTCAGCATCTGTATCTCTTAAAACACCTTGTAGCTCAGCAGGCTGTCATTGATACGATGAAAACAGAGTTCTTTGCGGCACCCTTTACTTCCATGCTTCATGATCGTTGTATGGATCAAGCCAAAGACATTAATGGAGATATTGAGAACAGCTTCAAAGAGCAGTTCCATGATGCTGTTGGATTTGGGACAGTCATTGATTCTTTGGCAGCTATTAAAAAATGGGTTTACGACGAGAAGAAGCTTTCTATGGCTGAACTGCTTGACGCTCTTCACGTTGATTTTGAGGGAAAAGAAGCAATCCAAAAGATGTGTTTAGAGGCTCCTAAATATGGAACAAACGATCCTTATGCAGATGATATCGGTAAGGAAATCGAAAGAGTTCATATGGAATATTTAAAAAGCATCAGCGGTTTAAATGGGGAATTATTGACGATGCGTATGGTTCCCGTAACGAATCACATTGCTATGGGTAAAATTACTGGGGCATCCGCTAACGGCAGAAAAGCTGGAGTTTATTTATCTGAAGGAACGTCTGCAACCCAATGTTCCTCCGCTAAGGATCCGCTTGATCTCTTACACTCCAATGCCAGCACCAAAAATAAAGGATTTAAAGGACGCCAAGCAAGGCTGTTAAATCTTGATTTGAGACCTGCATCGGTAGAAGGAGAGGAAGGAACGACAAAGTTAATGACGCTGATCAGAAACTGGTGTGATCTTAAACTTTACCATATTCAGTTCAATGTCATTAACAAGGGGACACTGCAGAACGCTCAAAAAAATCCGGAGAAGTATCACAATTTAATGATCAACGTAGCGGGATATAACGATTATTTCTGTGATCTTGGAGCGGATGTTCAAAATGAGATGATTGCCCGCAGCGAATATGAAGTTCAATAAGATCGATAGGCCTACATGGTGTTAAGAAGATAGACTTGAAAAATTTTATAGACAGAGAAACGAGGCTGAAGACAATAAAATGGATTTAGCCTCGTTTCTCACTATAGATGAACAGAAGAGTTGGTTTTCCAATAGAATCATTTGAATGAACCAGAAAGATGATTTTCCAGTTATAGAATAAAACGTAAAAAGTTTTTATGGATATATAAACGATGCAAGGATGGGGATTAAAGATGAAACTAAAAGGTCGGATTGCCCTGGTCACCGGGGGAGGCTCGGGATTAGGAAAGGGAATTGCCTTAGCTTTTGCGAGAGAAGGAGCAAAAGTTGCCATTTGTGGCCGGAATGAAGAGCGACTGCAAAACGTGAAAAAAGAGATTGAGGAAATTGGCAGCGAAGCCATAGCGGTAAAAGCAGATGTGTCCTCAAGTTCCGAGGTTAAGGAATTGTTCGCAAAGGTTTTGGATCGATTTGATACGTTGGATATTTTAGTGAATAACGCTGGAGTTTTTCGGTCGGATGAAGATGGCGTCAAGGATAGAATCAAGCATCTTGACCTGGTAACGACACCTGAACCGCGTCAATCCCTGCATATCACACGAAATATGTCCGATGAAAATTGGCAGAAGATGTTTGATGTCAATGTAAACAGCGTATTCTATTGCACGCGGGAAGCTTTGAAGATCATGGAAGATAAAGGATACGGCAAGATTATCAATATTGGGTCGATTGCAGGAATATCTGCTGCAAGCTCACATAGTCCGAACTATTCTGCCGCAAAGGGTGCAGTTGTTTCCTTCACTAGAGCAGTCGCTCATGAGGTTGCAGGTTCTGGAGTCTGTGTTAATTGCATCGCACCCGGCTATATTGATACGGAGCCGTTTATGAGAGGTCTGAATAGTATGACTCCGGAACAACGCAACCGATTCCTTATGCAGTTAGTTCCGGTAGGGCGCATCGGAAGAGTTGAAGAAAATGCCGCGCTAGCAGTTTACTTAGCATCAGATGACGGAAATTATATGATTGGACAAATTATTAGTCCAAATGGCGGCCTGGTTATGAGTTTTTAGAGTTTTCCCCCAGCCATTAGTTTGGCCTGGGGGATTTTTCGTAAAATCAAAGCGGAAATTGGAGCGAGCAAAGCACCAAGACCAAGCATGATAAAGGCAGGGGCCCAAAATTGCATTGCGGTAGGATCAGTTGAATCATTATAGAATTGAAGGACCTTACCAAATACAATAGGTGCAATAATCGTCATCGAGTAGCCGATGGCAGACTGAAAGCTTAACGCTGTTGATCTTTTCTTTGGACTTACCATATCAGTTAATCCTGCTTTATATATTGCCGAATCGGAAACCACCCAAAATCCGATCCAAATTCCCAGCAAAATGACTGCAACACGTGATTTGCCGATCAGACTTCCAAAGAAAAATTCGGCTGCTAAGCTGCAAGTCGAACTCAATATGATCGCTTTCGTTCGTCCTATTTTATCTGCGAGTAGTCCCATGAGGAAAACGGAAGGGGCGCCGACTAGAACAATGCAGGCAGCCATTAAACCGCCCCATTTAACTGCTGCAGACGCAGAAACTCCTGAGGCTATTTCATTAGCGACCATAAAGGGGCCAAGCCAGCCCCAGAAAGCATAAAGTTCCCACATGTGCCCCATGTAGCCGGTTGTTATAATGGCTGGACCCGATTTTCCTCTTTTGATTTCCTCCGGCATTTCAGAAGTAATATTAGAAATAGGAATGGATTCAATAGCTTGTTTTCCCGAAGGCTTTTCATCGACTAAACATAAAATAATGAAGAAGGCAATAAAAACTGGAAGCGATGTCCAAAGCATTCCTGCACGCCAACCATAGGATGCGGCAATAGGTGAAGCAACAAAATAGCCTCCGGCTGAAGCTGCTGTTGCAGCTCCGGTGTAAGCCCCTAACGCTTTTCCGCTTTCTTTAGGTGTATACCAGTTTAAAATCAATGACATACCCGGTACATATATAGCACCTGTTGCACAACCGGTAAGCATCCTCATAATTAGAACTGTAGTTAGATTATGGGCTACAAAGACAAAAGCTGTCGAGAAAATTCCTGTGAGTAAAGTTGCATAGAGAACAACTCGTTTAGGGCCTATCCGGTCGGCGAGCCAGCCAGTAAATATGACGACCATCACATAACCTGCCTGGAATGCTGCAATAATGAGACCTGTGTCGGATGACGTTAAATGAAATTCGGCCGAGATTGACTTGAGTACAGCTGAAAAATTGTACCAAGGCAAATAACTAATAATCATAGCGATAACCATCCAAAGTAAAATTTGAGTTTTCTTTTGCATAAAAACAAAATTCCCCTTTCCTGTGTTATCACCTAGAACAAATATGGATAAATCCAAAATACTGATAAGAAAAAGGACCCTGCCGGTCCTTATTTTCTTAGAACAAATAGCATAGTAAATATTAACCCTTCACCGGGGTAGAAGGAGCAAGGTCGAGTAAGTTTAAGACCCTAGCGGCATTTTTAAACATAACCTTTTCACGAACTTCGGGCTTAAATGATAATTTTTCGTAGTTCTTTAAGGAGTCTCTGAAGTCTACAAAAGGATGAGCACTTGCAAACATGACTTTATCGCTGATAATTGTGTTGGCTGCTTGAATATAAGTTTCTGCTTGCGGGAAGAATTCGTATTCCGACAATTCAATGTAGACATTAGGATTACGCTGAGCAACAATGATCATCTCATTGACCCATGGATATCCACCATGACTGACAATAATTTTCAGTTCCGGGAAATCACGTGCGACAAAATCAATATATCGAGGAGCAACATGATCAATAACTGCATTTGGAACTAGGCTTGCCGGCCCCGTAGTAATTACTAACGGAATATTTAATTCACAGCATTTCGAATAAATAGGGTAATATTTTGCATCGTTTACATAGATTTGTGCAAGATAGGGATCAATGGCTGCTCCGGAAAGTCCTTGCTCGTTAACGGCTTTTTTTAATTCATCTATTGCGCGCATCCCTTTATGGGGATCAAGTCCAGCAAAACCAATAAACTTCTTGGGAAATGCTTTTACAAATTCAATAACGCTGGGATTATTGGATTTAGAATCATAGGTTGTTTCGCAATCACGACCCGTAATAACCGCTTTGACCACATTATATGTATCAAGGTCTTGAGCTACTTCTTCAATCGTTTGAGGTTTCATCTTGTTAAAATCGATAGCTGAGCAAAGCCCTTTGAAGGCCTGGTTATTGGCTATTCCTGATAAAGTTTCTGCTGTATTTGGTCTGAATCTAAAATCAATGATGTTCATGAAGACCCTCCTAATACTGATTGCTGAAATGACAGAACCGAGCGCATAATTCTGCCAAATCAAATAACACTTAAATTTATATGCAAGAGCTATACCAACCTTGGAAAATGGGAAAGTCGTTGATTTTCCCTCTGAGATTATGTTAATGTTGTTGTAGAAACGCAACTTAAAATGAATTCATCTGAGCACTAAATACTGCATTATGTGAAAGAGTTTATAAGAACTTTGCATAGCGTTGCGTTCCTGCAACGTGTTGTCATTATGCAACGTTCAGTAAATTCGAGGTGTAATCAATAGTGGCGAAAAACTTTTGGAATAATCAATACATTAATAACCTACATGAGCAGATTTTAGAAGTGCTTTATGATGGGATTTATTTATCAGATGCTGAGGGGAAAACGCTCGCAGTTAATTGCAAGTACGAAGAACTTACGGGATTAAAAAAGAAAGAAATCATGGGGAAGCTGGTAACGGATTTAATAAAAGATGGGAGTTTTGACGTCTGCTTAAACCCGGAAATTGTTCAGACAGGGCAGCATAGAACTTCAGTCCAATTAACAAAAGCCGGAAAGAAGGTTTTATTAAACGGTTATCCAATTTTTGATGAATCAGGCAATGTTGCATTTGTTTTAACGTTTGTAAGGGATATCAGTTTAATGTGTCAACTGAAAGAACAAATTGCGGATCAGCAGAATATTATTGAAAAATGTCTTGAAGTTCAGAAACGCAGTAAGGTAGAATCACATAATTCTGCGATGGTCTTTAAAAGTGAAAACATGGTTAATCTGATGAAGATATTGGAGAAAGTAGCCAAAACAGATGCGACAGTTTTACTTTTGGGTGAAACTGGCGTAGGCAAGGATGTCCTTTCGAGAAAAATCCATGAATACAGCCTAAGACATAATGAAATATTTTTAAAAATAGATTGTTCAAGCATACCTGAAAATCTGATTGAATCGGAATTGTTCGGATATGAGTCTGGTGCATTCTCAGGGGCCAATAGCAAAGGTAAGGTTGGTTTGCTGGAGATGGCAGATAAAGGTACCTTATTTTTAGATGAAATAGGTGAACTCCCCTTGCGGATGCAGGTAAAATTACTTCGCGTTCTGCAAGATCAGGAATTAATTCACGTGGGATCAACAAAAGTTAAAAAAGTGGATATTCGGTTTATAGCTGCAACCAATCGTAATTTAGAGGATGAAGTGAAAAAAGGCAACTTTAGAAGTGACTTGTATTATCGTCTGCGTGTTGCTGTTCTTGAGATTCCTCCTTTAAGGGAGAGGGAAAAAGATATTGTAGAAATGACTCGGTGTTTTTTGGACAAATATAATGCTAAATACCGCAAGAATGTATCCTTTACAGAGAATTTGGAAAAGGCGTTGCTAAACTATAAATGGCCAGGTAATGTCCGGGAAATGGATAATTTTATTCAAAGCTTTGTGTTGACGCATGAAAATGAGATACTTGATGTCTCAGATTTACCTCCATATATACTTCTTGACTCAATAGAATCCGATGAATCCAGGATTAATACGGCAAACAATAAATCTTTAAATGAACTTGTTGAGGATTACGAAAAAAATTTATTGAAAAAGGCATTAGATCAGCATGGATCAATTATAAAAGTTGCAAAAATATTTAAGGTAGACCGGACGACTATTTTTAGAAAAGCTAAAAAATATGCTCTTTTATAAACTATGTTGCAATTTAGAAACGGGTGTTGCGTTATTCCAACACTCGTTTTTCTATTTGAAATAGTGCGCACAAGAACGATAAATGCAATTTAGTTAGCGTTGCAAAAATGCACGGATTTAAGGGATCATTTAGGATTAGCATTGTATTTTCTTATATCGTAGGGCTGGCACGTCTTTTGCTATAAGAAACTTTAGAGCGCAAATAAATAATAAGGGGGTATGTATACCTTTTATACCAAACTTGAAAAGAATGATTATAAGGGGGAGTAAACGCAATAAAAAATCCAGGAATTCATTCTCATTCATAGTAAGCTGGTTAATCGTTAAGTCTCAGTTCAACTCATTTACTTTTAGTGATCATTTACGATAATAGATGTATTTATTTGTGTTCATGATATCGCAGGGACAAGTAAAGAGATGGAGGCCTAATAAATGAGCAACTATGATCCCCGCATTAAAAAAGTAGTTATTTCAAGTCTTATTGGCGCAACGATCGAATGGTACGATTTCTTCTTATATGGAGTCGTCGCAGGTATTGTTTTTAATAAACTCTATTTTCCGACCGGTGATCCAACGATTTCAACATTGCTTGCCTATGTAACCTTTGCGGTTGGTTTTCTCACGCGCCCTATAGGCGGCATTGTCTTCGGGCATTTTGGGGATAAACTGGGACGTAAAAAAATGCTCGTTATGACGATGATGATTATGGGGTGTTCGACAGTGGGGGTAGCCTTAATCCCAACTTACAACCAGATTGGAATTTGGGCGCCAATAATTCTGTTAACTCTGCGTGTTGTCCAAGGATTAGGTTTAGGCGGAGAATGGGGCGGATCGGTGCTTATGGTTTATGAATATGCACCGCCAAAATTGCGTGGTTTCTTTGCAAGTTTTCCGCAAATCGGTCTTTCTATTGGATTATGCATATCCTCCGGCGTTGTCGGTCTCTTATCATTATTTTTGAACAATGAGCAATTTATGGCCTATGGCTGGAGAATTGCATTCGCACTCAGCATTATATTAGTGGTCGCTGGAACCTGGATTCGTAATAATTTAGTCGATACACCTGAATTCCAACAAATAAAACAGGAGCAAGGTGTGGTCAAAACCCCGTTTCTTGAAATGTGGCGTAATCATACAGGCAACATTATTGCTGGAATGGGTGCAAGATATATTGATGGTGTATTTTTCAATGTATTTGGTGTGTTCTCAATTACTTATCTAACGCAATCCGTTAAAATTGATCGCTCTGAGGCTTTGTTAGGGGTAACACTTGCGGCTATTGTGATGTGCTTTTTCATACCGGCTTTTGGTTACCTTTCTGACCGCTTGGGCAGAACAAAGGTTTATGCGATTGCGAGTATAATTTGTGGTGCCTCAGCTTTTCCGTCGTTTTATTTTATGAAAAATGGCGGAAGCAGTTTGATCATTTGGTTAGCAGTTATTATTCCTTTAGGAATTTTCTATGCAGCCGTATATGGGCCTGAAGCGGCTTTATTCTCCGAACTCTTTGATGCAAAAGTACGTTATACGGGTGTTTCCTTCGTTTATCAATTTTCAGGAATATTTGCAAGTGGGATTACACCTATTGTTGCTACAGCCTTGCTCAAAGTGGGTAATGGGAGTGCAAATTATCTCTGTGACTATGTTCTGTTTTCAGCAGCTGTTAGTGCACTTTCAGCTTGGTGGATTGGAACTCATAAAAGCGAGCATGCCTTGGAATCCGCCCAGGCTAACATGAAGAAAGCATCATAAATTTTAATGACTATATACACTGATTTTTTAAGTGAATTAGATAAAAATTATTACTTCGCAACTTGAAAGGAGAAAAGATCATGACAACGTGTTGTTTATCACCTCAGGAGCAAAGACTCCAAGACGAACAAGTGGCGAAAAAAAGCTTTAAAGGACGTGAGAGGGTTTTTACAATCCTCCAAAGTTTTCAAAATCTCCGCCCTAAAATTGACGTGGAAAGAGCTAGATATTTTACGGAGTCCTTTAAGGAAACTGAAGGTCAACCTTTGGTGTTAAGATGGGCAAAAGCTTTAAAACATACGGCTGAGAATATTACGGTCTATATTGATGATCATCAGCTTCTCGTGGGTAGAGCTGGGGTTCAAGGCCGTTATGGGATTATTTTTCCTGAACTTGACGGCGATTTCTTAGGCCTGGCAATCGAGGAGCTGCCTAAACGCGTAGAGTCTCCGTTTAATATTGATCCGGAGGATGCAAAAATTATTATCAATGATGTTGCTCCGTATTGGAAAGGAAAAACATTCCATGAAGAGTTAGCAAAGGCTCTGCCTGAAGATACGTTAAAATTAACGTATGACCCTAAAAATCTTTTGAGTTCAAGATTTATTGTAAATGAAACCGCATCTTTCCGCTCTTCTATTCAATGGGTCCATGATTATGAAAAAATCCTTAAAAGAGGATTTAAAGGAATTAAAGAAGAGGCACAACAAAAACTGGCAATGCTTGATCCCATGAGTCCTGTGGATAATATGGAAAAGAAGCCTTTCCTTGAAGCAATCATGATAACCTGCGATGCTATTGTCTTATGGGCGAAGAGGCATGCCAAATTAGCAGCCGAGATGGCGAAGAAGGAAAACGATCCGAATAGGAAAAAGGAATTACAAGAAATTGCGGTGCGATGTGAATGGGTACCGGAAAATCCAGCACGGGATTTTCGCGAGGCTATGCAGTCTCAATGGTTTACTCAGATGTTTTCAAGAATTGAGCAAAAGACGGGTACTATTATTTCTAACGGGAGAATGGACCAATATTTATATTCTTATTATAAAAAAGATCATGATGAAGGTAAGATTACAGATAAAGAAACAATTGAGCTGCTTGAATGCATGTGGGTAGCAATGGCTCAATTTATTGACTTGTACTTATCTCCAACAGGTGGGGCTTTCAATGAAGGATATGCACACTGGGAAGCGGTAACTGTCGGTGGTCAAACTCCGACCGGAGATGATGCAACCAATGAACTTACCTATTTATTCTTAAAATCAAAACAGGAATTTCCTCTTAACTATCCTGACCTTGCAGCCCGAATCCATGCTCGTTCTCCAGAACGGTATCTTTATGAAGTGGCAGAAACGATTAAGGAAGGAACGGGTTTCCCAAAACTGATCAATGACGAAGAAGTTGTTCCGCTCTTACTTTCCAAGGGCGCTCAATTCGAGGAAGCCTATGATTATGCAGTATCAGGTTGTTCCGAGTGCAGAATGCCGAACAGAGATACCTACACCAGCGGTAATCCTTATATCAATTTTGCCGCAGCTGTTGAAATGACGCTCTATAACGGAAAAATGCTAAAATACGGGGATGAGCAGCTTGGACTCCAAACTGGAGATCCGACGAAATTTAAAACTTGGGAGGAATTCTGGCAAGCTTATCTCGCTCAACAAACAAACTTCCTTAAACATGCTTTTATCCAACAGCAAATTATTATCAATTTACGGCCAAAACACTTTGCAACACCACTAGGTTCATCTATGCATGACCTTTGTATGGAGACATACAAAGATTTGCATACACCAGTTATTGAGGGTGGTATTGACTTAGGTTACTTTGAATTGATTGGATACGGAACTGTTGTTGACTCCTTAGCGGCTATTAAAAAATTAGTCTTTGAAGAAAAAAAATTGACAATGGCTGAAGTGATTATAGCGGTTAAAAATAACTTTGAAGGCTATGAAGCAATCCGCGAAATGGTCCTCAATGCACCGAAATATGGGAATAACGATATGTATCCAGATTCGATTGCCAAAGATATCGATAGAGAAGCCTTGGAATTTACAAAGAAGTATTCGAAAGAATTAGGAGTTCATCTGGATCTTAGATTGGTACCTTTCACTTCACACGTTCCTTTTGGTAAGGTTGTCAGTGCAACTCCGAACGGTCGAAAAGCCTGGACACCTCTTGCAGACGGATCTTCGGCATCTCATGGCGCAGACGTCAAAGGTCCCACGGCTGTCCTTTTGTCAAACTTTAACTCGAAAAACTATAATTATAGAGAACGGGCTGCTCGTTTATTAAATCTAAAATTAAGTCCTTCTTGTGTAGCGGGTGAAGAAGGAACTGAGAAATTAGTATCTTTTATCAGAACATGGTGTGATTTAAAATTATGGCATATCCAATTTAATATTATCAACAAAGAAACTTTGATTGCCGCTAAAAAAGACCCTGACAAATATCGTGGGCTGATTGTACGGGTTGCCGGTTATAGTGCCTATTTTGTTGAACTGTCCCCAGATCTTCAAGATGACATTATTGCCAGAACAGAACATAGTACAATCTAAATCGTTACTAATCTGTGTAAGTCCTGCTATTCAGCAGGACTTACATCCTTCATGATGAGGAGGGGCCTTAATGGGAAAGACGATTGTTTTTGATAAAAATAAGCTTGGATTAGTGTTTAATATTCAACACTATTCTGTACACGACGGTCCGGGTATTCGAACCATTGTTTTTGTAAAGGGCTGTCCGTTAAGATGTGAGTGGTGTAGTAATCCCGAATCACAAGAACGATACCCGCAATTGGGATATAACTCCAATAAGTGTATTGGAACCAAGGCATGTTTTAAATGCGCGGAAGTATGTCCCTATGGAGCTGTTAAAATAGATTCTTCTAATGAGAATCTAAAAACAGAAATCAACCGGGAAGTTTGTAAGGAGTGTTTACTCTGTGCAGAGGTTTGCCCGTCAAAAGCTTTGGAAGTGTTCGGAAAACCTACGAGTGTTGATGATGTATTAAAAGAAGTAGAAAAAGATAGTATTTTTTATGCTCGTTCAGGTGGCGGATTAACCTTTAGTGGGGGCGAACCTTTAATGCAAGCCGATTTTGTTGCGGCAACGCTAGAGGAAGCGAGACGAAGAAGGATAAAAACAACGATCGAAACATGTGGTTATGCGGATTGGTCAAGCGTCGAAAAAGTATGTCAACATCTAAACTCAGTTATTTGGGATATAAAATGCATAGATTCCGATAAACACAAAAACTTTACGGGTGTTTCAAATGAGCTTATATTAAATAATTTTAATAAACTTTGTATAGAGTTTCCTAATCTTCCCAAACTTGTTAGAACACCGATTATTCCGGGTTTCAATGATTCTGAAGAAGATGTCCAAGCAATTATTCGCTTTATCAGGGATAAGCCTAATGTTAAGTATGAAATTTTACCTTATCATCGATTAGGCCAACAGAAATATTATTATTTAGGTAGGGAATATTCTCTAATGGGAGTACAACTTGATGAGGAAAGGTTTAAAAAACTAAAAGAAATTGCAAATTCTATTAATTAAGATATATAAAAAAGTCCGCACCTTCAATTGAAGGTGCGGACTTTTTTATATTGTTGTAAACAAAAGGTACAGACCTGTCGTCAGTAAGAGTAAATAAATTATCCTTTGTAAAAAGCGCTGATTCAGTCGTGCATATAACCATTGCCCTAACAATATCCCGAGGATAACGAAAGGTATAGACCATAAGGTGGATTTCCAAAGGATAGAGGAGCTATGATACACGATAAATTGAAGCAAGAATGTAATTAAACTAACAAATATAAAATAGGCAAGTGTTGTAGCGCGGATCGTTGCCTTATCGACTTCTGCACCTGCAAAATAAATCATCAATGGCGGTCCAGGCATGCCTATACTTGTTGTCAGTGAACCGGAAAACATTCCGGTAACTAGTTCTTTTAGATTGCTTTGTTTTAATTTAATTTTAGCAATGAGTAGACCCGTTGAAATAAGAATAAGTATACTTACCAATATTTTTAAAGGCCGGATGTCAAGGAAGGTAAATACTAAGAGTCCGGGGATAACTCCGATTAACCCGCCCTTGATTAAATGGCTCAGGATTTTCAAATCGATTTCATGGCGAACATTATATACCATGATCAGAGAAATAATGAGAGAAAGGATGATATTTAATTGAATTGCATTATGGGCATCAAATAATAGAAGAAGGAACGGTGTGGCCATAATGGCGAATCCGAATCCAGTAGCGGCTTGCAAAGTTGAAGCAACGAAGACGATTGCAGTTAAAGCAAGTGTATTCATTAGAAGGGCCCCTGTCTCTATTAAATCCATATTCATTATACCCCTTGTTTTTATTTAAAGGAAATTAGAAGAATAAATAATATAATAATAATTACTGATTAAGTGAAGTACGAAGTTAAATGGAAGAATGCTATTTTTTGAATAAACTCATAATAGTTATTGATTATACTCAGTTTTCAAAAGTCTATATTTAGAGAAAATAAAGATTATTTCGCAGTATTTCTAAGCTATAGACAAAATGAATAGCGCTATATATAATTGTGAATGAAATAGCAAGCACAATCTTAAGCAAGTTTCCCAAAATTTTAAACTATGAGAGGGTGGAAAATATGTCTTGTGAGAATTTGGTTTTAGAGGATAAATTTTATGAATTAGATCAATTTATAGAACATCTCCCTGATAAGAGGGGAAATCTTATTGCGGTGCTTCATAAGGCTCAAGAATTGTTTGGTTATTTACCCGAAGATCTACAGTTACGAATTGCGGACAAACTTAACATTCCATCTTCAGAAGTATCAGGGGTTGTAAGCTTTTATTCATTTTTCACGACTAAACCTCGCGGTAAGCATGTCATTAATGTTTGTACTGGAACAGCGTGTTACGTTAGAGGCGCGGAAAGACTTCTTAGTGAGCTGGATAGGCAGTTAGGATTAAAGCCAGGTGAGACAACGAAAGATAATAATTTCACACTTGATGCTCTTCGTTGTGTTGGGGCATGTGGTTTGGCACCGGTAATGATCGTCGACGGAAAAGTATACGGCCGTTTAAAACCAGAACAAATTAAAGGGATCCTTGCCAGCTACAGCTAAAGGAGTGAAATGTAATGGAAAAAATTAAAAGCTTAGATGAACTCATAACATTAAAGAATAAATTTTGGCCATTAGTACAAGTCAGAGAAAGTACAGGGACGGAAGACGATTTAAGCAAATTTATAGATGACCCGCATAAAATACATGTCTGCTGCTGCGGCGGAACAGGCTGTCATTCCTCCGAGAGTGAAGTAATTGTTCAGCTTTTTCAATCGGAACTCGAAAGTCGAGGCTTGGCGGATCAAATTAAAGTTATTGCTTCAGGTTGCTTTGGCTTTTGTGAACAGGGACCGATTGTCAAAGTTTTTCCGGACAATGTTTTTTATACAAGAGTGAGTGTAAAAGATGTTAAAGAGATCATTGATTCGCATCTTATCCATGGAGAAGTTGTAGAACGCTTGCTTTTTGAAGATCCATCAAGCCAGAAAAAGCTTAAAGCAGACTTGCCGTTTTATAGCCTTCAAGAACGGATTGCCCTTAGAAACTGCGGTTTTATCGCACCGGAAGATATTCGTGAATGTATTGCTGTTGACGGTTATCAGGCCCTCGGTAAAATTCTCAACGCGTATAGCCCTGAGCAGGTGATCGATACTCTTAAAAGATCTGGGCTGCGCGGACGCGGAGGCGGCGGATTCCCAACCGGCGTTAAATGGGAGCTTACCCGTAAAAGCCAATCTGATCAGAAGTATATTATCTGTAATGCCGATGAAGGTGACCCAGGGGCATTTATGGACCGATCGATCCTCGAGGGTGATCCGCATAGTGTCCTTGAAGCCATGGCCATTGCAGGCTATACGATTGGTGCTTCTAAGGGTTATGTTTATATTCGGGCTGAATATCCTCTGGCGATCAAACGTTTGCAGATTGCAATCGGACAAGCAAGAGAATGTGGATTATTAGGTGAGGATATTCTGGGAAGCGGTTTCTCGTTTGATATTGAGCTGAAATATGGTGCGGGTGCTTTTGTCTGCGGTGAAGAAACAGCCTTAATCCATTCCATCGAAGGAAAGCGCGGCGAGCCTACAGTTAAGCCTCCTTTCCCGGCTGTCAGCGGATTATGGGGTAAACCGACAAGTGTTAATAATGTTGAAACATTTGCCAATATACCGCCCATTATTCTTAAAGGAGCGGACTGGTTCGCGGGTATTGGAACTGAAAAGAGCAAAGGAACAAAGGTTTTTGCCTTAGCAGGTAAAGTGAATAATGTAGGTCTTGTTGAAGTTCCAATGGGGACAACGCTCAGAGAAATTCTTTATCATATCGGTGGCGGAATCAAAAATCATAAAGAATTTAAAGCGGCTCAAACAGGGGGACCATCAGGAGGCTGTATTCCTGCGCAATATTTAGATATTCCTATTGATTATGAGTCCTTATCTTCAATTGGCTCAATGATGGGTTCCGGCGGACTTATTGTAATGGATGAAGATAATTGTATGGTGAACATTGCTAAGTTCTTCTTAGAGTTCACGGTCGATGAGTCATGCGGCCGCTGCACAGCTTGTCGTATTGGGACCAAGCGCTTGCATGAAATATTGACCAAGATTACAGAGGGTAAAGGGACATTAGAGGATTTAGATAAACTTGAACATCTGGCAACGATCATTAAAGATACAGCGTTGTGCGGATTAGGACAGAGTGCTCCGAATCCTGTGCTCTCCACGCTCAAATATTTCCGGGATGAATATATTGCTCATGTTGTCGATAAAAAATGCCCGGCAGGAGCGTGTACTCATTTACTCCAGTATGAAATAACGGATGATTGCAGCGGATGTACACTTTGCGCTCGAAACTGCCCTCAACAATGTATTACAGGTTCACCGCGCAGTAAACATGTTATTGACCAGCAACGCTGTATTAAATGTGGAATTTGTTTCAGCAATTGTCGCTTTAATGCGGTGATTAAGAAGTAATGGAGGGATAGAAAGATGGCAATAAATCTAACGATTAATGGTATGGCTGTTACTGTACCAGAAGGGACTACGATCTTAGAAGCAGCCAGTTCTGTTAATATAAATATTCCGACCCTTTGTTACCTTAATCTTCATGAGATGAAAATGAATAATCATATCGCCTCTTGCCGTGTTTGTATGGTCGAAGTTGAAGGAAGACGAAACTTAGCTCCTTCCTGCTCCACTCCCGTTGCTGAAGGAATGGTTGTAAAAACGGAAACTCACCGGGCAATTGAGGCTCGCCGTACAATGGTTGAACTCCTTTTATCGGATCATCCGAAATCGTGTCTTACTTGTGCTAAAAACTTAGATTGTGAACTTCAAAAACTTGCAGCTGAATTAGGGGTAAGAGGGATTCCTTTTGAAGGAGAGGAAACAAACCATCCCAAAGATACTTCAAGTTACTCCATCGTCAGAGATCCCAATAAATGTATTATGTGCCGCCGCTGTGAAACGATGTGTACTGAAGTGCAAACGGTTGGAGTTTACTCCGGATCAGGCCGCGGTTTCCATACGGTCGTTCAGCCTGCTTTTGGCCGATCTTTAATTGATACAGCCTGCACTTTCTGCGGGCAATGCTTGGCCGTTTGTCCTACCGGGGCTTTAACTGAAGTCGATCATGTCGGAAAGGTGTGGCGTGAACTTAATAATCCGAAGAAAACAGTTATTGTTCAAACCGCTCCTGCAGTCCGCGTCGCTTTAGGAGAATTATTTGGTGAAGAACCCGGTACGGTTGTTACGGGGAAAATGGTTGCAGCCTTAAGAAGATTAGGCTTTGATAAAGTTTTCGATACGGATTTCGCGGCGGATTTAACGATTATGGAAGAGGCCTCTGAATTGGCTCATCGCTTGAAACATGAGGAGACTCTTCCGATTCTGACAAGCTGCTGTCCGGGTTGGGTTAAATTCTTTGAGCATCAGTTTCCTGATCTGTTGGATATTCCCTCCAGCTGCAAATCTCCTCATGAAATGTTTGGGGTTATCGCTAAAACGTATTTAGCAGGTAAGATGGGAATTGATCCAAAAGATATGGTTGTGGTATCGGTTATGCCCTGTGTCGCCAAAAAATATGAAGCCGCCCGTCCGGAATTAGCGATTAAACCGGAAATACCGGATGTGGATATTGTCATAACCACACGTGAGCTCGGAAGAATGATTCATGAAGCGGGAATTGATTTTAAATCTTTAAAAGATGAGGACTTCGACCGGCCATTGGGTGAATCGAGCGGAGCATCCGTTATTTTCGGAACAACCGGCGGTGTTATCGAAGCTGCTTTGAGAACGGCGTATGAATGGCTGACCGGATCTACTCTGGAAAATGTTGAATTTGAAAGTTTACGCGGAATGGAAGGAGTTAAATCTGCAAAAGTCACGATCAATGGGCGTACTCTGAAAATCGGGGTTGCTCATGGGTTAGGTAATGCCCGCACGATCCTTGAAGGTATCAGAGCTGGAGAATGCCAGCTGGATGCCATTGAAATTATGGCCTGCCCCGGAGGGTGCATTGGCGGAGGCGGACAGCCTTATCACCATGGAAATATTGAGATTCTTAAAGCAAGAGCAGAGGGTTTATATAAAGAAGATCGGGATAAGCCGATCCGCAAGTCCCATGAAAATAAGGAAATACTCGCTTTGTACGATGAATTTCTGGGCAAACCCTATGGCGAAAAGGCCCACGAATTACTGCATACAAGCTATACAGCCCGTAAAAAGTTATAAGATGCTATTTTTATATAGTATAATGAATTAAGGGGACCATAGGGTCCCTTTAATTATAAGTAATCAGGTGGAGCTTTAATGAAAGACGGAAATGATAAACGATCAATTTTTGGAGAACAGTATCAAAAGAGTTTCCTGAGATTTGCTCAGGGGATAATGATTCCTGTTCTTTTCATCTTGATGTGGCAATATCTAAGCTCTATCGGATTCCTTAATAATTACCTCTTACCCTCACCGTCGAAGATTTTCCGAACGTTCATTGAGCTCTTAACGGGCGGTTCTGTTATAAAACATCTATTAATAAGCTTAATAAGATTAGGAATAGGACTTTCGATAACCATTTGCATGGCAATTCCCTTGGGTGTAAGCTTGGGATTCTTTTTTCCAATACAGAAATTTATTACTCCCACATTAACGTTTCTTCAGCAGATTCCTGCAATAGCCTGGATTCCAATCTTCATTTTATGGCTGGGAATTGGCGAGAGTTCTAAAATTGCACTCATTGTTTACGCGTCTTTTTTTCCAGTATTTTTGAATACCCTGCATGGTATTCAAGCGGTTGATCCAAAATTAAAAGAGGTTTCCTATGCTTATCGGCTGAGTATGATAGCTTCTATTTATAAGGTTTATCTTCCATCAGCCGCACCCTTCATATTTGTCGGTATTCGATTAGGGTTAAGCAATTGCTGGAAGGCACTCGTTGCTGCTGAAATCATTGCATCTTCACAAGGCATTGGATACTTGCTTATGGAGGGCAGAGATTTAGCACAACCGGAACAAATCTTTGTTTCTATTTTTGTCATCGGTATTGCGGGCATAATCCTCGATCTAGGATTAAGGTATTTAGAGAAGTTTCTGTTGCCTTGGTCCGAGATTTAAGGATGAGAGGAAGATATGAACAGATTGCTGGAAATAAGAGGATTAACAAAGAGTTATGAATCACCACGAGTACAGATTAAAGTGCTTGCAGGGATAAACTTCAATGTTAATCAAGGCGAGTTTATTTGTTTATTAGGTCCAAGCGGGTGTGGAAAAACAACGTTATTGCGGATTCTTGCGGGACTAGAAAATCAAACAGAAGGAAGAGTATCTATCCGCGGCGTTGAAGTCAAAGGACCGAGTCAACAGCGTGCGATAGTATTTCAAGAACCACGGCTCTTTCCTTGGCTCACAGTAGAGGATAATATTGCTATAGGTCTAAGTAAGGGCATTTCAACGATAGATCGAAAAAAGCGTATCCAAAATTGTCTGGAGTTGATTGGACTCGTTGATTTTTCAAAGGCGTATCCTCGTGAATTATCTGGAGGTATGGCCCAAAGGGTAGCGCTCGCCCGTGCATTAGTCATAAACCCTGAGATTCTTTTACTGGATGAACCTTTTTCTGCGTTAGATGCCATAACGCGGATGAGATTGCAAGAGGAAGTGCAAAAGCTCTGGAGAGTGACTGGTACAACAATGATCATGGTAACCCATGATATTGAAGAGGCTATTCGATTGGGTCAACGTGTAATTATGATGTCTTCTACGCCGGGTAAAATTGTTCAAGAGTTTAGTATAGCGAACAACGGGCTAACTAGCTTAAATCATGAGGATAAAACACAGTTAAAACTCCAAATCATGGAGTGCTTAAATCTGTAAAATAGGAGTGGTGCAAATGAAGAAGCAAAGCAAATTTTTGGTCTATTTATTAGCTCTATTTCTATTTTTGCTGGGGGTCGCAGGATGCGGATCTCAAACTGCAAAAAATTCTTCTCAGGTCAATCAGGATAAAGCAACTCAAATTAATGCCTCTTATTCAACACGTCCCATCAATGTTCCAGCGATCGTTGCTTTGGATCAAAAACTTTTTGAAAAAGAGTTTCAAAAGGATGGCATTGATTTTAAGTGGCAGGAGATTGCGGCAGGTCCGGCTCAGCTTGAAGCCTTAGCTTCTAAAAGTATTGATATCAGCACTTCGATGAATTATGTTTCGGCTCTTCTTGCCAAAGCGAATGGCAACGATATCAAAGTCATCGCCGGATATTCCCAATTTCCTAAAGGCATAGGGATTGTCGCACGAACAAATTCAAACATTAAATCAATTGAGGGATTAAAGAATAAAAAAATTGCTTTGCAAAAAGGAACAATGCTCCATGAACTCCTTATTAAAGCCCTTGCAAAAGAGAATATGAGCGTATCGGATGTAGAGATTGTACCCATGGAATCTACGGATGCTGCTACAGCACTTTTGGGAGGGCAAATCGATGCGGCTATTCTTCCTGAACCGCTCCTTTCTAAAGTTATAGGCTCAGGCAAGGGAACTCTAATTCAAACGGCAGAGGGCTTGATCTCAGGGCAAACCTTCATAGTGGCTCGTACGGAATTTATTCGTGATAATCCGAATCTGATTAAGCGTTTTATAAAAACCCATGAAGAAAGTATTCAATGGGCTGAGCAAAATAAGAATGATTTTTATAATATAGCAAGCAAACAGCTCAATTTAGATGTAAAAAGCGTTCAAGCGCTTTATCCGAAGTTTATTTTTAAGACTAAAATAGACTCATCGGTTATCAATGAACTTAAGCAATCTGCTCAGTTCCTGCAAAAAAACGGATTCCTTAAACCGTCTGTAAATATCGATCAGTTAATAACGGACTTAATTGATACATCATTTATAAGTGAATAGAAGCAAGAGAGAGGACTGCAAATAAACGCAGTCCTCTCTTTTTTAAGGGTTAGCGGGTGCAAAACCTGTGCATACCGTTTGGATAAGCTGTTAAAATTTTGGGATAATCTGTGGATAATGTGGATAACTCTGTGGATAAAATGTGAGTTAAAATTAACGAACTTAAGACTTCCCTTGAAGAACCTGATCTTTTGAGAGTCCATGGCCATCGCGTGAATCCATGCTGGGGACTTTATCCGGCTTGTGATAAACGGGCTTGGTTTTCGGATTTTCCGCTTTATCAGGAAACTTTTTCTCCATAGTTAAAACCTGCCTTTCAAACGTTCATTTGCTTTTTGAATCAAAGTTATTTTTCCGCAAAGAGATAGTATCCATGTAGATTTTTTACTTATTTTTAAAAAAAACAACCTAAGTTTGCCTTAAAAAAGGAAAAATAAGGACGAGCCTGATTGAGCGAGTATGCATGATATAAATGAACTTAAAAACATGGTCAAGGGTTAAAACTTTTATAATAGATGTTTGACATGCTATATATAGTGTTGCTAAAATGTACAAGACACTAGATGTGGGGGTGATGTATTGCACTGCCCTTTTTGTGGAAATGATGATACCAGAGTCCTTGAATCCCGACAGGTTGAAGAAGGCACTGCTATTCGAAGAAGGCGGGAATGCGATCGCTGCACTCGTCGCTTTACAACTTTTGAAAGATTTGAAGATACTCCCCTGATTGTCGTTAAAAAAGATGGACGTCGGATGGAGTTTTCTCGCTCAAAAGTCATGTCCGGGATTTTAAGGGCTTGTGAGAAGCGGCCTGTTTCAGCAGAGCAGATTGAAGAGGTCGTCTATTCGATTGAGAAAGACCTGAAAAACAGCCATGAGCGTGAGGTACTGAGCACTGAAATCGGAGAAGCGGTAATGAAAGCCTTGATTCAGCTTGATGAAGTAGCGTATATAAGGTTTGCTTCAGTTTATCGTGAGTTTAATGATATTCAGCGTTTTTTGAAAGAACTTCATGAATTGGCGGAGAAACGAGGAACTAAGGAGTAACAAAACGGCAGGGCATTTACATGCCCATTTTTAGTCCTTAAGCCTTGAAAAAATAGGCCGAGAGACCTATCCCAAAACCTGGTTCGTTGTTTCAAAATTAAAAGAGTTATAAAGTTGAGAAGAAAGTTGGGGATCGTGTTGAGTTTTCAAGAATCTGCTCCAAAGGCCTGGCCTAAAGCCAAATTAACGTCAAATGCCAGAGTCATCCTGGAAAAACGCTATCTTAAACAGGATAATGGAAAAGTCGTTGAAAGCCCAGAGGATATGTTTTATCGGGTGGCCAATGTTATTGCCCAAGTTGAAGAACGTTATGGAAAAGGTAAAAAAGAAGTTCAGGAATTAGCAAAAGAGTTTTATACTATGATGGCTAATTTGGAATTTATGCCGAACTCTCCAACGTTAATGAATGCTGGCCGTGACTTAGGACAACTGAGCGCTTGCTTTGTTCTTCCGATTGAAGATAGCATGGAGAAGATTTTTGATGCCATTAAGTTTGCCGCTATTATCCACAAGTCCGGCGGTGGGACAGGCTTTAGTTTCTCCCGTCTGCGTTCGAAAAACAGCACGGTACGTTCAACCGGTGGAGTTGCTTCCGGACCCGTTTCTTTCATGAAAGTTTTTAACGCAGCTACTGAAGCGGTAAAACAAGGCGGGACCCGACGCGGGGCTAACATGGGGATACTCCGTGTCGATCATCCGGATATTCTTGAGTTTATTTCCTGTAAAGAAGATAACAAAGAGATTACTAATTTCAATATTTCAGTTGGAATGACGGAAGAGTTTATGAGAGCGGTTAAAGATGGCCGGGACTATGAGCTGATTGACCCTCATACGGAAAAAGCGGTAGGAACCCTTTCCGCAAAAGAGGTTTTTCATACGATTGTTGATCATGCTTGGAGAAATGGTGAGCCGGGAATTGTCTTCCTTGACCGCCTGAATCGCGATAATCCTACTCCTCAAATTGGAGAAATCGAAGCAACCAATCCTTGCGGCGAGCAGCCCTTGTTGCCGAATGAAGCCTGTAACTTAGGTTCCATAAACTTAAAACTTATAGTTACGGAGAAGGATGGCAAAGCCGTAATCGATTGGGAAAAGCTGAGATATGTAACGCGTAAAGCCATTCATTTTTTGGACAATGTTATTGATGCTAACGTTTATCCGTTGCCAATGATCGACGAAATGGTTAAATCGAATCGGAAAGTGGGCTTAGGCGTCATGGGCTTTGCAGATATGCTCATTTTGCTTCAGACTTCGTATGCCTCCGAAGATGGTGTGGAATATGCGGAAAAAGTGATGAACTTTATTCAGACTGAAGCACGGCTAGAATCTCAGCGCTTAGCTGAAGAGCGGGGAACTTTCCCGAACTATAAAGGGTCGATCTATGATGGCGTCATGAAACTGCGTAATGCAACCCTTACGACAATTGCCCCGACAGGAACAATATCCATGATCTGCGGTGCTTCAAGCGGGGTTGAGCCTCTCTTTGCTGTTGCTTTTACTAAGACAGTCATGGACGGAACTCCTTTTATTGAAGTTAATCCGATTTTTGAAGGCTATGCCAAAGAATATGGGTTTGATTCCCCTGAGCTCATGAAGAAAATTGCGGACAAAGGGACAGTACTCGGCTTCTCGGAAGTTCCCAATTGGGTACAGGAAGTTTTCGTTACCGCTCAGGAAATTGATCCGGAATGGCATATCAAGATTCAAGCTGCATTCCAGAAATATACGGATAATGCAGTTTCCAAAACGATTAATTTTGCCAATTCTGCTACGCGTGAAGATATCGAAAAAGCTTATGAACTCGCTTATGAACTCAATTGTAAAGGATTGACCGTTTATCGTGACGGCAGCCGTGGGGAACAAGTTCTTTCGGCAGGTACGAGCAATTCCCGGGATGAAAAGGCAGCGAGCATGGAAGCCGAAAAAGCTGCAGCGGGACAAGCTCCTTCAACTGCTGCTCAGGCTGGAAATGCTCAGAATGATGCAGCTAAACAGACTTTGTCACTTGAAGTTATTGCTCCTAAAGTACCGTTTGTTCCGGAAGCAAATACCGTTGTTCCCCGTCCTCGTCCTTCCATTACCATGGGTGTTACCGAAAAGATCAAGATTGGCTGCGGTAACCTTTATGTCAGTGTAAACGCCGATGAAAAAGGGATCTGTGAGATATTTACCAATACCGGACGTGCCGGCGGCTGTTCGTCCCAGTCTGAAGCAACGGCTCGTCTTATTTCGATCGCTCTTCGTTCCGGCTTATCTGTAGACGCGATCATTGAACAAATTAAAGGAATTCGTTGTCCGGCCTGCATCCGCCGTGAAGGGGTTAATGTTATGTCCTGTCCTGATGCAATCTCCCGTGTTATCCGGAAGTATATGGACGTCGGAGCAAATGGCAACGGGAAAACGGAAGATAATGGGACTGGGACAGCTTTAGCACAACTTCAAAGCTCAGTTTCAGCAGGTGCATCATCCCCAAAGAAAAAGGATGAACCTGTAACCGGGTTAACCAAGAAAGCCCGTGCCGGAGTGGCGGTCGACAATGCTTGCCCAGAGTGCGGCTCACCTATTACACATGAAAGTGGCTGCGTTGTATGCACAAACTGTGGCTATTCTAAGTGTTCTTAAGGTAACGACAATATTAATCCTTTGAAAATATGTTGAAGCATATGGTCAATAGAAGATTGAATGGAGGTTTGTTATGTTAGGACATGTTTATAATGATGTTGAAGCTTTAAATCGCCTTTGCCGTGAGGATTATGAACAAAAAAGATGGTATCGGGTCGAGGGATATGCCAACGAATTAAACGAATTGCTGGAGACAGCCAGACAATATCGTACAGAAATAAAAACGACACCGGTAAGCCTTAATGCTGTCTCTTCAGAAGAAGAAGTATTAAGAAATGTTCTCATGAAGTCAACGCGGTTGCTTCAAGAGATTGACGAAGAGTAAAGTTGAGATAATTCTGGCCCCAGAGCATAAAGGCATACCTCATAATGTAAGAGGTATGCCTTTAATAATATAAAATTCATTAAGCGGATAAAAATATTTTTTAGTAAATCGCAATCATAACTTTAAGTTCTTCCGAAGATACTAAGGCCTTAGAAGGCATCTTTTAATGGACGTTAGTATTTGGAGGAGGAAATATTGTGCGTTTGTTTGACGCTAATTTAGTTTTGCCTAGTGACTCAAATGTAATTTCTTCTAAAATTCAACCGGGGGATCTTCTCTTGATACAGGGAAACACTTGGATTGATAAAGTCATTAAACGAATTACAGGAAGTTCGTATACCCATGTAGCAGGCGTTGTCGGTCCTGATGAAGCAGTTGAGATTCTGCCTTTTAAA
This sequence comes from Desulfitobacterium nosdiversum, assembly GCF_049860565.1. Lineage (GTDB taxonomy): Bacteria > Bacillota > Desulfitobacteriia > Desulfitobacteriales > Desulfitobacteriaceae > Desulfitobacterium_A > Desulfitobacterium_A nosdiversum. The sequence continues at coordinate 435,272 of NZ_CP172056.1, read as the reverse complement.
AGAACCAATTACCAAAAGCTTGAGACCTATACCGGTCGAGTCGATGTTTTTACGTGCAATAGCTTAACCGATGACCAGCGTAGAAAAATTGTAGAGCATGCTGTTAATAAAGTAGGGGCAAAGTATGATTACAAACTTATTATCTGGGAAGCATCAAGATATCTGTTCCATTGGGTATGGCCTTATAAAGCAAGAGACAACAGCCTATGCTCAACGCTCTGGGCTGATGCCTATCGTAATGCTGGAATAAATCTTTGCCCTGATATTATCTATCCATCCCCCGGAGATTTAGGAGAATCGCCGATCATACAAAAAGTCGATAATTATTAGAGCAACAAACTAATTTAATAGGGCTGAGAAGAAAATTTCGTTATAAAAAAATCTTCGATACTGTTTATGAATTGTTGTTTTAAATTGATTTGTTTCAAATATTTCCATGTACCCTTTTGAGTCTCGAATATAAGGGCCATTATCAAGAAACCTCATCAGGGAGTTACTAAGTCGTAAATTTTTAGCCAAACAAGGTTCAATGACCAGAATTTGCCCAAAAGGTTTTAGAATACGTTTTAATTGCGTAAGGTAGTTTGCTATGCCATCTGAAGGAATATGATGGAGCACTGCAACCATGATAATATAATCGAATGAACTCTGTTTAAGAAGAAGATTCTTTCCATCGAAGACATTAAACCGATAGGTAGGATATAAACGTTTAGCATATGCAACTCGGTGAAAGTCAGGATCAACCCCGAGGTAATGGTTAGAGTCGAATATCGAGCTGCTTGACCCAACCCCACAACCAAAATCCAAAACAGCTTTGTTCTTGAAATCAAAACTCATTTGCAGGAGATTGTTAATGTATAATTGGGTAAAAGATTTAGGCCGGACAAACCAATGGTATAATCGAGGCGACAATTCCATAGATTTTTTTCTCCTTATAGCGATTGTTTAATTCAAATAGCTGGTACACAAAACCGAGGCGAATGCCTCGGTTCTTATATCTCTAAGCATAAAATTATGGGTTATATGTTTCTGTTACGCATGTCTTCTATGCGGTTCCACTGCTTCTGCATAATAGACAAACGCTCGTCATTCGGTAGCGTATCCCAATGTTCATAAAGATATTGATTGGCCCAGTCAAAACGGGTTAATGTATTTTCAAGTATTTCTGTATTATGATCACTCGTATCACGAAACTCATCGAGTTTTTCTTCATGATAAAGCCGTTCTGAAATTTGCTCTAAACGATTTTGCTGCTTTTCCAAAATAGCATTAATAAGCTCAGCATCTAAATGCTCCCATATGTCTAATAATGCTTCGTTAGCGAGTTCGTAATTCTGTAGAGTCTGTTCAATTACTTCGTGATTGTCCATCATAAGCCTCCTAGAAATTAGTGATCACCCTTATTTAACAGCAATAGATTGTTCTTTCTGCTCTTAGATTATGCAAAGCCGAATTCCCCAAAATAACCCAATCTGATTTTAAAATACCAAGGGTACTTTCCATTTCTTCAAAAATTGCATTAGATTAAAAATAATGGAAATAATGTTCAAAGAAATAGGCCTTCATGGCTGAATAAATTCTCATTAAGGAGGATTATTTCTTTGAAACCGATACGTATACTCGTTTTTTCCTCCACCTTCGGAGCTGGCCATATTCGTGCAGCCGAGGCAATTATTGAATCACTCCAAAAATTTGAACCTACCCTTGAAATTATTCACTTGGATTTTATGACGATGATTAGTAAGCTGCTCAATCTTTTGATCCGTAACAGCTATATTTGGATCATTAAACACCTACCTAAACTTTGGGGAAAGATTTACGAGAAGACAGAGAAAATAACGTCCGACTCTATTGTGCAGCGCTTTTTTAACACCTTGGGGCACAAGGAGTTCGCCCAATTCATTAATCATATAAAACCGGATGTAATTGTATGTACCTACCCAACAATAGCGGGCATCCTTGCCCAGCTCAAACGAAACGGGATCTTTAACACCCCTTTAATTACTGTTGTCACAGATTATACAGCTCATAATCAATGGATTCATCCAGGGGTTGACCTATATCTTGTGGGGTGTAAAGAAATTTACGAAGGTCTAATCTCTCGTGGAGTTGACCCGGCCCAAATTTATATTTCTGGTATACCCGTTAGAAGAAAATTTGAACGGAATTTAGCAAGAGGAAAAATACTAACTAAGCTAAACCTACGTTCAGATCTTCCAACAATTTTAATTATGGGTGGAGCATACGGAGTTTTAGGTAAAATAAAGTTGTTTCAGAGAATACTGAGTAATGCTGAGCATCCGGTTCAGGCGATCATCGTTTGCGGTAAGAATAGAAGACTCTATGATTCATTAGATCAACTCGTTAAAAAGTCGATTAGCTCTATTGTTCGTTTAGAATTTGTCGAAAATATTGATGAATTAATGACAGTGGCAGACGTTATTGTGACCAAAGCCGGGGGATTAACTGTATCAGAAGCACTGACCAAATCATTGCCCATGCTTATTTATAAACCAATTCCAGGGCAAGAAGAGGGAAATGCTTTATATATTCAAAAAATCGGAGCGGGAAAGGCTATTTATTCGGAAGCGGAATTAGAAAAGACATTAGATGAACTCATCATGTCCCCTGAAAAAGTCAAAATGCTGCGTCAGTTTGCCCAAGCTGTTGCCCCTAGGAATTCTGCGGATCAAGCCGCTCAAGCAATCTTAAAGCAGTGCCGCTATCAATTTGATGAAATTAGGATTAAAGAAGAGTTGGCTTCTAAAAATAAATTTTATGCTTAATTTCTTTTTAGAAAATGGAGGATGTAATTCTGATGCCATCGCGAACTTTTTTGTTAAAGGCCAGTTGGCTCCTGCTTATTCCAATTGTCGATTCGCTCTATCTTCTTCTGAATCATAGTACAGAACGCGTTTATTTGCTGGTTACGATGATTGATCAAAGGATTCCATTCTTGCCCTATTTTGCCATACCGTATGTCGCTTGGTATGGGTTACTTTTTGTTGCCTTAATTTGGTTTATGTCTTATAACTTTCAACTTTATCGATCCAGTATTCTCTCAATGATTTTAGGTCTGGTGATCTGTTTTATCATTTTCACCTTTTTCCAAACTACAGTTCCAAGGCCGGATATCCTTGGACACGATATTTTCTCAAGGCTCACTCAAGTCATCTATACTATTGATCAGCCCTTTAATGCTTTTCCAAGCATTCATGTTCTGACCGCTTATGTTATCTTCCTTGGGTCCTTGAAAATGAGTACTCATTCTCCTAAAATTTCTTTAATGATACAGAGTTCAGTTATTTTAGTTATCCTTTCAACCCTATTTCTAAAACAGCATACCCTTCTTGATGTCCTAGGAGGCCTGTTGCTTGGTGGAAGCTTATTTAAAACCTTCAATTGGTTTGAGGTTGCCTTAGCTAAAAGAAAAGAGATGTACAAGTTTTTTTCCAATGAAGTAGCCATTGATCCAAACGAAAATGATCCCTTTCTAAAGTTGCGCAAAAGGTAAAAGGTTGAAGAATCAACGCTTGAAAGAAGCAATTCGTATGGTCAGAATTAAAATTTTTAATAATACCTTATGGCAGGTAATAGTTTACAGTTGTCGAATAAGATCAAAATAAATGAAAATGAGGACAAGAACAAGAGCGGAAATTTGGAAAGAGTGGGGGAAATTTGTTTAAATAATAGTATGGAGTGAGTGATTCATGGGCGTAATGAAAGTTTCCACAATCGGAAGTTCACTTCCGGTAGCAAATGAACTCTATCGAGTAACAGAACTTTTTTTCTCTAAAAGTGTAGAGATGGTTAATAAGTACGATGTTCGCGAATTGCCCAATGTGCTGCCGGAAGATTTATTTATTGTTTTACCGACACGGGTTAAACAAGTGTGTCAATATGTTCCTGCGGAAAAGGTTCTTGGTGTTGAATTAATTCCAGAGATACAGCTTTATGTTGATGTTGCTAAAATTCCACAAGGAAAATCTGTGGGCATTTTTAACAATAACTTGGCTCAAGGCAATATGATTGTTTCTTATTTGCAATCCTACGGGCTTAATCTGGATTACACGGTGATTCCTTTTGACGAGCTAAGCCCAGAGGAAGTAAAAGATCGACTTCAGAAAAGCGAGATTATTATTGGCATGAATGGCTTCGTTGGACCTGAAGAAGTTCTCTTTAAAAAATATCGGGAGGCTCTTAATCCCGAATCTCAGATTATTTCTTTTAATCGAACGATCAAGCCTCAAGGCATTATGGATATTATGGAACGCATTACGCTTTTTAACTATCATGAACTGGCGAAGGAAGCACAGGAAACTTCTTCTATCTTGAATAGCCGCATGCAGGAAGTCATGGCTGTTTCGGAAACAGTGACCGATTCTATGCAGCTTACGCGGGATACTGTTAAAATAACGACACAAATGATTAATAAGCAAATACAACAAGTTGAAACAACGATTCAAATATCAAATGAAATGGGGAAAGCTGCATCTCAAATTGATCAAACGATTCAACTGATCAAACGTATTGCAAACCAAACGAATCTCTTAGGATTTAATGCCTCAATTGAAGCAGCACGCGCTGGAGAAACCGGACGTGGTTTCACTGTAGTAGCTCAAGAAATTAAACGTCTTGCTGATGAAAGCCGCCAATCAGTTGAGCAGATTCGTTCTCTTATTTACAACATGCAAGATGTAAGTTCTAAAATTGTACCTCTAATGGAACTCATGACTGAAGAATTTAAAGGGCTTGACAGCTCCGTGTTGGAAATCACCGACCGGACCAATACAGAAGCAGACTTAATGAAGGAAATAAAATTTGCACTTCAAGAAATCGGAGAAACAAGTCAGAAGCTGTTTGAAGAATATAACCACCTTTGCAGTCATCGAGTGCAGTAAGCGAATAAAAAAGTAACAACACATAATTCATATTTTTGCGTTCAAGGGGGATACTCAGAAATAAATTCTGGAGTATCCCCCCTTGTAATTTTACATGAATTAACTTTTTGAATTAGGATTAAACTAGGTACGAAGAAATAAACTTTTAATTTAGTTAAGGATCGAAACAAAGTATAAGCAGCAAAAGTATTAGTCATAAAGTTAAATCTTAGGAGGAACGCAAATGGAAAATCAACCTGTGAAGCATGGAAATCCTGAGCATTTAAGACCACAAAGAATTGTCTATTACGTTTTGGGGGTTCTTGAAGTTTTGCTTGCTTTCAGACTCGTTTTTAAACTTCTGGGAGCAAATACTGCCAGCCCTTTTGTCGCTTTTCTTTATTCGTTTACACAGATCTTTCTCTATCCGTTTACGGGGATATTCCCAACAGCTACGACTAAAGGACTTGAAGTTCAAGCTGTTCTTGAATCTACAACAATCATTGCCATGATCGTATATGCGGTTATTGCATGGGGCATTGTCAGGCTGATCGAAATTATCAAGGAAAATGAGCGAAAGGCGTAAATGCAGATCAGTAAACATTTTCAGGAAACACTTCATAGACTATGTTGAATTCAGTTGGTAAATATAGGATATATGGGGTGGCTGTTATGGAAATGTTTTTTAGGGTCGGTTTTTTCCTTGCCTATGGCTCATTTTTTCTTCTTCGGAAACATTATGTCAATCCAAGAAAAGTTGAAGAGACTCCATCAAGTCTAAATGAAGGAATTCAAGAGGCTGTTAAAAATGAAGGGAAACTGAGCGTAGCCTTTCGGGGTATATTATCCGTGGGCTTGATTACAAGCTTAATTCTGTATTTGGTTAGTCCCGATTGGATATCCAATTTAAGTCTTCCAATTCCTTCATCCTTAAGAATGTTTGGCTTAATTGGAGCGGTAAGCAGCCTCCCTTTGCTGTATTTAATTCATCAAGAACTGGGTAAATACTGGTCACCGGATTTAATTATTCAAGAGGATCATCAACTTGTAACAACAGGGGTATATCATTGGGTTCGGCATCCGATGTATTCTGCGCTTACGGTATTTATGGCTGGCATTTCTTTATTATCTGCAAATCTTATTATTATCTTACCTCATGCTTTAACACTTTTATCCTTATACAGCAGAATTGAGAAAGAAGAAAAGATGATGGAGAAACGCTTCGGAGAGGAATACCTTAAGTACGAGAAGCACACGGGGCGGCTGCTGCCACGAATACCGCTAAAATTGATGAGTGAATAACTATAATATAGATAAAGCATGAGCCAAATGAGCTCATGCTTTTGAATTATATCTCTTTACCTTGAAACATTTTCTAACCTCATGTTATGATTAAACTAATCTTACGTTTTATGCCTTAAGTGATAAGAATGGAGGGCTATCGGAATGACAGAAAAAACTCATGATCTAAATCAACCCGCAATTCCCGTAGTATCTGTAGTTGGGAAATCGGATGTAGGCAAAACAACGTTACTGGAGAAGCTGCTGAAAGAATCAAAACGGAGAGGGTGGAGAGTAGCTACCGTAAAACATGATGTTCATGGATTTGACATGGACAAGCCGGGCAAAGATACTTGGAGACATGCTCAGGCTGGAGCAGATATGGTTGTTATTTCTTCTCCCAATAAAATTGCCATATTAGAAAGCGTCGATGAGGATAAGTCTCTGGATGAAGTTATCAGCCGAATTCGGGGGATAGATCTTATTTTTACGGAAGGTTATCGAATGGCAAATAAGGATAAAATTGAAATTCATCGCTCAGAAGTATATAAAGAATTGCTTTGCGAGCCGGAGGAACTTATGGCTATCGCTTCAGACGTTCAGTTCGACAATGGGGTCCCGTGTTACGGCTTGGATGATGCCAAAGGTCTTTGCGATCTTATTGCTGAAAAGTTTGGATTAAAATAGTAAGCAGGATTAAAGTAATAAAAAGAAAACTTCTCATTTTCGATCATGAGAAGTTTTATATTTTTTAAAGATTATCAATATCGATATTTAATTCTTTAATCTTCCGATATAAGGTATTTCTTCCTATACCAAGAATGCGCGCAGCGGGAGCTATTTTACAGTGTGTTTGTTCAAGTACGTTGATTATTGTTTGTCGTGTTTGTTGTTCAAGTAAAGCTGGCGGTTCTTCCGAATTGGACTCAAGAACAGGGCGGTTTTTTAATTCCGGAGGCAGATCATTAACCGTTAATGATGGGCCGCTGGCCATAGCAACCATAGCTTCAATGCAATTTTCTAATTCACGGACGTTTCCGGGCCAAGGGTGAGCTGATAGATAGCGATAAACGTCTTCATCTACTCCTAATAAGGGTCTGCTGAAGCCGGCACAGAACCTATTAATAAAATACGGAACAAGTTCACGAATATCTTCAAGGCGTTCACGAAGAGGCGAAAGTTCAATGGAAATTACTTTTAAACGATAAAATAAATCCAGACGGAACGTGTTGCTCTCAACTAAAGCCTGAAGGTTTTTATTCGTGGCGACAATAACTCGTACGTCAACTTTATGAGCTTTTGAATCTCCAACGCGTGTGATCTCTTTTTCTTGAAGAACACGAAGAAGTGCCACTTGTGCGCTTATGGGCATATCACCGATTTCATCCAAGAAAATCGTACCTTGATGAGCAAGTTCAAATTTTCCGGGTTGTCCGCCTCTGCGGGCTCCAGTAAAGGCACCGTCTGCATACCCGAACAATTCGCTTTCAAGAAGGGAACTTGGCAGGGCTGCACAGTTTAGTGCAACAAATGGTCCTTCGCGGCGAGGGCTGAGATCATGGATCATACGAGCAATGACTTCTTTCCCTGTCCCACTTTCACCTTGAATAAGAATGGAGGATTGAGTTGAGGCTGCTCTTTGAACGCGTTCTAGGATTTGCTTGGAAGCAGGACTGCTTCCAACCCAAGATTGAGGAGGTTCAAGAGGAATATCGGACCGAATCACACCAAAGGCACCTATCGATTTTCCAGAGTTGTCCATTACCGGTTTGAGTTTGGAGACAACCTCTTGACCCGAGTTGCCCTTTAAACGAAGATCAAGTTCTTTATTATAAAGCGCCCAACTTTTGGGAGCGCTAAAGACCTCTGTTGCAGTCTTACCGATAACGTCTTCACGTTTCCGGCCAAGTAAGGAAGCTCCCACAGAATTGATATCGGTAATAACTCCCAGATTATTAATGGAAATAAAGCCTTCCCGTAACAATTCAATAGCTAATTTTGCGCCTTGTTCATAGTAGTTGAGCTGGCGTTTAATGTCTAAGGCCTGTAAATTTTGCTCAATCATTTTTGCGCCCATTATGGTTAGTTGCAAGATGCGATTTTGGTCATCACCTATCTCAGCACTGATATCGAGAACACCAAGGGTATTTCCTTGGACTCCGATAATAGGGACTCCAGAACAAGTTAAAAAATGATTTTCTTTGACATAATGTTCCCAACCGGAAACAGTAATTGGGGAATTCTCTGAAAGGGCTGTTCCGATAGCATTGGTTCCCTTCACATCTTCACGCCAATTTACACCAGGAGACAGATGGACACGCTGTGCTTTACTGATAAAAGGACCATTTCCTAAAGAGTCTAAAATGAATCCATTTTTATCACAGAGAAGGACAAGATAATTGGCACTTACAAGCAATTTAAAAAGATAGGGTAAAACAGGCTCAGCAGCTTGAATTAAGTCTATTTGAGTATCTTTTAATTCACGTAAGTGATGTGCAGATAAAATCATATTTTGAGAGATATTTGACCGATTGACATTAAAGTCTAAACTTCTTTGCCAAGAACGATAAATAACAGGAGCTACTTCAGTTTCGATTTTTTCTTTTTCGAGAAACTCGTGCAATTGTTCACTCATAGCACACCATTCTCCCTAATTATAATCCGCCCTAAAGTTCGTCCATTTGTTGGTTTTAGAATAGCATAAATTATATAAAGGAACAACAATTAGAATTGAGTAATTATTGCAAGCATTTCCACAATGTTCTAAAATGGAACACATTTAAAAATGAGTGTATCGGACAAGAGCATTTTCTAAAGAAAATAATAAATTTGGGCCAGTAGATATGAGTCTTAAGAGTTGGCATGAATTTTGCAATAATATTTTAAATACTATAATTATTAAATCACTTTTAAAGATGCTTATCAACGAGGGGGTCATACTAATTAAAAATCTATAGGATTAAAAAACTTAATCGTAAATAAGGTTCCGTACCTATATATACTACTTTTATAAGAGTTGATTTTATAAATTCAATAATATACGGAAGAGGTAAACTTGGTGTTATAAGGGAACCCATTGGGGTTCCTCTTTTAAAATTAGAAATTAAAAAGGAGCTAGTGTTATGCGTGTAACGATTAAACTGTTTGCAACATTCCGCGATGGTAGATTTAAAATGGATATAAGAGAATTACCGGAAGGAGAAAATCGGGTTATAGATATTTTGCAATCCTTAGGTATCGCTCAAGAAGAGGTGGCCATTTGTCTAGTTAACGGCCGAGATTCAAATGCGCAAACGATTCTTGCCGATGGAGATACGTTATCTCTGTTTCCGCCGGTAGGAGGAGGTTGACAAAATGGACTTAACGCAACGTTATGCACGTAATCCTAAAACAATCTCTGAAATGGACCAGATTAGGCTTGCAAATTCAACGGTGGCTATTGTTGGTTGCGGCGGGCTTGGGGGCTATATCGCAGAGGAGATGACACGCATAGGGGTAGGCCATCTTCTTTTGATTGATCCTGATCGTTTAGAAGCCAGTAATTTGAACCGTCAAATTATGGCGACTGAACTTAACCTAGGAGAATGGAAAGTTGAAGCAGCCCAAAAACGTTTAAAAAGCATTGATTCCAAAGTCAAGATTGACGTTGCGAAGGAATGGTTCAATGAGGAAAACGGAAAAGAACTTTTAGCCGGGGCAGATCTTGTATGCGATGCTTTAGATTCCTTAACCGCGCGTATTGCCCTGGAACGTGTGTGCCATCAGCTTAACCTTCCTTTGGTGTTTGCCAGCATCGCCGGCTGGTACGGACTTTTAGGGATAAGTTTACCTGGAGATAATAGTGTTGCTTGTCTTTTCAAAAATGGGGGAGAAAAAGGCATTGAGAAAACATTGGGCAATCCCGCTTTTACCCCTGCCGTGTTGGCGAGCCTAAGTGTTGCAGAAGCTGTCAAATGTTTGCTGGGCCGCCCCCTTTCCTTGCGTAAAGCTTGGCTGCAGGTGGATCTGCTCTCAATGGAATTTGAACGTTTTGAAATAATATAGTATTTACTCGCAAATTAAAGGGATAATACAATATGGAAATAATGGGAAAATGCTTCGAGCGGATGAAAGGTGAAGTGAAAAATGGGAAGCAGCAGTGAACTATTTAAGGTTAAAACCCTATCTGAAGTCATAAAGACTCTTAAACCCTACGTACTGCCCTTCTACGAACGAAGTGAAGAGATTCATTTAACGGAGTCCTTGGGGCGAATTTTAGCGCAAGATATTAAGGTGAAGCAGCCTGTACCTCATTATCGCAAATCAACCGTGGATGGGTTAGCGGTTAAAGCAAGTGATACCTTCGGCGCGAGTGAGGGGATGCCAGCTCTTCTTCAATGTCAGGGAGAGGTATTTATGGGTATTGCTCCGGCTGAATCGCTTAGACCGGGTGAAGGAATGCAGATTCCAACTGGGGGAATGCTTCCTGACGGCGCCGATGCGGTTGTTATGGTTGAATATCTTGAACAGTTTGGGCAGGGCCTTTATGGAGTAGCTAAGCCGGTTGCTCCTGGTGAAAATTTAATTGATATTGGGGAAGATATGAATGAAGGTGAAGTTATCATTCCTCGATATACGAAAATACGTCCTCAAGAAATGGGCTTGCTGGCCTCTCAAGGATTTCTATCTGTTCCGGTTTTGCCTCGTTTTCGAGTTGGAATTCTTTCCACTGGGGATGAAATCGTGTCACCTGAGTTAAACCCTGCTCCTGCTGAGTCAAGGGATATCAACGGATACACTTTGTTAGGACAAGCTTTGGCAGCCGGTACGCAGGCAATGTATTATGGTATTATGAAAGATGATGCTGTTGGTTTAAAACAGACACTTGAAAGGATGCTTGAGGAGAATGACGTAGTCATCCTTTCGGGGGGAAGTTCTGTTGGAGCTCATGATTTTTCCGCTCAGCTGATTGATGGGTTAGGGGAACCCGGTCTTTTGTTTCACGGACTGGCTCTTCGACCAGGGAAGCCTACGATCGGCGGTGTTGTAAATGGAAAACTGATCTTTGGATTACCGGGTCATCCGGCTTCCGCGATGGTTGTTTTTGATAGTGTTGTTCGGCCGTGGCTGGAAGGCTCTATCCTTCGTGACCAAAAGTATCCGGAACCTGAAGGAACGCTCAGTCAAAATATTTATTCAGGGACTGGACGTGAAGAATTTGTACGCGTCCGTCTTTTGCCCGAAGGTGATGACTGGAGAATTGAACCTATTCGGGGTAAATCAGGCCTTATTCGGACGATGGTTTTGGCCGATGGTTTTGTACATATTGGGTTAGATACTGAAGGAATCGAAGCGGGTAAACGCGTAAAGGTTCGTATCTTAAGATAAAGAAAATACGGAGTAGTAAGATACGAGGCTAAGGAGGTAAAAGTATGCAGCGCCAAATTTATTTGGAGAATAAATCCTGGCAAGAAGGATTGCAGCTGATGATGGAAAAGCTAGCTCCAACTTGCATTCCGGTAAATGAGCGAATCGATGTGAGAAAGACCTTAAACCGGATAACAGGAGAACTTGTAAGAGCGGAAAGAAGTTCACCTCATTACCCGGCTTCAGCTATGGACGGCTATGCGGTTCGTTCAAAGGATACCTTTGGAGTATCCGAACGTGAACCGCGCTGGCTAGGTTGGAATGAAAAAGCCGTTCAGGTTGATACAGGGGATCCACTGCCTGAGGGTATGGATGCTGTTATCATGCTGGAAGAAGTACTGCAGCAAGGAGAAAAAGGGATTCTTATTCAGAGTCCGGTGGTTCCGTGGGATAATGTTCGCTCTGTAGGTGAAGATATCGTCGAGGGGGAAGTTCTTCTTCCCGTTAATCATCGCATTCGCCCTCAGGACCAAGGGGCATTGATTGCGGCAGGAGTATTAGGGGTTAATGTTCGGCGTAAGCCGCGCGTGGGGATTCTGCCAACAGGTGATGAAATTCGTACTCCGGATACCCCTCTTGAAATCGGGGATATCGTGGACAGCAATTCAACGGTCATTGCTTCTCTTGTGGAAGAATGGGGCGGAGCAGGCAAGGTATGGCCGATTGCTACGGACCGTCCCGAGGAATTAGAAAAGGCCTTGCTTGCAATGGCAAATTCCCAGGATATCATTGTTTTTATTGCGGGCTCTTCTCAGGGGAGGGACGATTATACATCTCGCATTATCGAAAAGTACGGAACACTATATCTTCATGGAGCGGCCATAAAACCGGGTAAACCTGTTATTTTAGGAGAAGTTAAAGGAAAACCTGCAATTGGAATCCCGGGTTACCCAGTCTCAGCTTTTATTACGGCTCAGCTCTTTCTCGAGCCTTGGGTTAAATATTTATTAGGGCTGATTAAGGTAACCCCTCAAACTTTAGAGGTCTCAATGACTAAAAAGGTGTTCTCGACACTTGGAAGTGAAGAATTTGTCCGCGTTAAGGTCGGAAAGGTCGGAGAGCGCTGGATTGCAACTCCCCTAAGCCGCGGGGCAGGAGTAACGATGAGTTTGGTTCGTGCTGATGGAATCCTGCGCGTTCCGCGCTTGCAGGAAGGATTTCATGAAGGAGAAACAGTTCCGGTCGAGCTTCTGCGTCCTGTCGAGGAATTAGGTGAGACTCTCGTTTGTATTGGGTCACATGATTTAGCGATTGATCTCTTAAGCAGCCATCTTAAGGCACGGGGAGGAAATGAAGCTATTGCCTCTGCTCATGTCGGGAGTCTAGGGGGGATTTTAGCTTTACGTAAAGGTGAAGCTCACTTTGCAGGAATTCATCTTCTTGACCCGGAAACGGGAGAATATAATCGTTCCTATATTGAACGCCTTTTACCTGAACGCGATATTGCTTTAATGAATTTGGTTTACCGTACCCAGGGGTTAATGGTTGCGAAAGGAAATCCGCTTAATTTGACCCGGCTCGAGGATTTAACCCTGCCGGGAATTCGTTTTATTAACCGTCAAGGGGGCTCTGGAACAAGGGTTCTTCTTGATTATCTGCTTAATCAAAAAGAAATTTCTAAGAACGATATTTTAGGATATGAACGGGAAGAATTTACACATCTTAATGTTGCGGTTGCGGTTGCTTCAGGAGCAGCTGATGTGGGTCTGGGTATTCAAAGTGCAGCTCAATCCTTGGGTCTTGATTTTATTCCGATTGGGGAAGAACGATATGATTTGGCTATCCCATGTGAGTTTCTCGAAGACTTAAAAATGCAGGCGTTAATCGCTGTCGTACATAGTGATGCTTTTAAAGAAGATGTTATTAAGCTGGGAGGATACGACGTCCGGGATATGGGGAAATTCATAGGCTAAAAGACTTAAAATCCATGAAAATGGGGTGTTCAACGTGAGATGAGTACCCTGTTTTTGTATTTTGCCCCTGCTGAGAACGCTCCAATGAGGAGCAGTGTTCCGGAGCAATCTGCTCTATTTTAGAGCAGAAGAAATAAATATTGTACAAAAAAGTACAAATTACGACAAATGAAAATACTCCAAATTGACTGAAATTTCGGGATAGTTAAATTATTCACAATGAATTAAATGATTGGCATGGCATTTGCATTAAAGTAAAGGCAAATAACGCTTGCATTTAAACTAATAGGGGAGCTTGCGTTAGGAAAATGAGGAGGATGAGTCGAGATGGGTATTGTTCAACAAGTTTACGGCTATTTTATGCCAACCGTTAACCTTATGGGAGCTGGAGCCGCTCAACAAGCTGGGAAACAAGCGAAAATCTTAGGCGGAAAAGTTGCTTTTTTGGTTACCGATGATTTTCTCAATAAATCTGGGATGGCTAAACAAATTGCTGATATTGTTGAAGCAGAGGGAGTCAAGGTTGTCATCTATCCTGGAGCCGAACCGAATCCTACCGATAAAAATGTGCATGATGGAGTAGCCATTTTTGAAAAAGAAGGCTGCAATATGATTATCTCCTTAGGTGGAGGTTCATCCCATGATTGTGCAAAAGGAATTGGCCTAGTTGCAGGCAATGGCGGCAAAATCCATGATTTCGAAGGTGTCGATAAATCCGAAAAACCTATGGTCCCCATGATTGCAATCAATACGACAGCTGGAACAGCCAGTGAGATGACCCGTTTCTGCATTATCACAGACAGCTCACGTCATATCAAAATGGCTATTGTTGACTGGCACACAACACCGAATGTCTCGATTAACGATCCCCTATTAATGATGGGAATGCCCGCTTCCTTAACCGCAGCCACTGGAATGGATGCATTGACGCATGCGGTTGAAGCTTATGTTTCGACAGCTGCAACACCGGTTACGGATTCTGCAGCCCTGATGGCGATTAAACTCATTAGCAAATACCTACGTCGTGCGGTGGCTAATGGCAGCGATTTTGAAGCAAGAGACCAAATGTCCTATGCTCAATTTATGGGTGGAATGGCTTTTAACAATGCAAGTCTGGGCTATGTTCACGCAATGGCTCACCAACTCGGCGGATTCTATAACCTTCCTCACGGTGTCTGCAATGCTATTCTTTTACCCCATGTTTCTCGTTTTAACCTGATTGGTAATGTAGAACGTTTTGGGGATATCGCAGTAGCAATGGGTGAAAACGTTCAAGGATTATCGGCACGGGATGCTGCAGAGAAAGCACTTTCAGCGATTGTGACTTTATCTAACGATGTTAATATTCCGAGTGGTCTTACAGAACTCGGCGTGAAAGAAGAAGATCTGAAAATAATGGCTGAAAATGCTATGAAAGATGCATGCAGCCTAACTAACCCACGCTTAGCAAAACTGGATGATGTTATTCAAATTTACAAAAACGCTTTTTAATTAAAGATTAAAGTTAGAATACTAAAAGCGGACCAAAAGTTTTAAACTTTTGATCCGCTTTTACATTTATCAATTTTTAGTTTAATTTCCAAACGTAAGCCGCCAATGCGAGAGAAATTGATCAGCCTCAGGGCTCTGAGGGGCAGCTAGAAGCGCCGCAGGAGCAGCATCAGCTGCAACCTGACCTTGGATGAGGATTAAAGCTCTTTCCGTTAATCTTTCAATATCTTGAAAATCATGGCTGACCATAACCGTTGTTATATGAGTCGAACGAAAAATTTTGGATAAATCAGTTCTTAACGCTTCCTTAGTCGGCGCATCCAAGGCGGAGAAGGGTTCATCCAGGAATAAAATATCAGGCTCTAAAACTAAGGCGCGGGCTAAACTGACACGTTGGGCTTCTCCTCCGGATAAAGAACGCGCGGACTGCTTGGCAAGGTGAGCAATCCCAAACTGCTGAAGCCAATACATAATACGATTCATAATTTCCTGTTTAGGAATAGACCTTATTTTTAAACCAATCGCAATATTTTCCCAGACAGTAGTATTCAGCAAAAGAGGTTCCTGAAAAACAATAGCAATTTTACGGCGAACATCCAGTGGAACATGCTTAGGGATGGGCTGTCCCTGAAACCACAGCTCACCTGAAGTTGGGGGTTCAAGAAAAGCAAGAATTTTAAGCAAGCTGCTTTTCCCTGATCCATTCGGGCCTACGAGCCCTAAGCATTCCCCAGGGTGCAACTCAAAACTGATATGATTGAGAATGGCTTTTCCGTTTTTGAGCCAACAAAGATTTTGTGCTCTCAGCATAGTTCTAAACTCCTTGGTTTTTTTGCTGGAGTATGGTTAAAAAGACGGTAGTTAAGTAGGCAAGCAGACATAGAATAATGCTTAAAGCGATAGCAATATCGAAGTTCCCTTTAGAAACTTCGAGTACAGTCGCAGTGGTTAAAACGCGGGTTAGATCTTTAACATTTCCGCCGACAGCCATTGACGCACCGACTTCTGAAACAACCGCACCAAAACCGGCGATAATGGCAGCTAAAATCGAAAAACGTACCTCTTTAAGAAGCAGCCAAAGATATTGAAAACGGGTGGTGCCAAGGGCCTTGATTTGAAGCCTAAGTTTTGAATCTGTCTGCTGCAGGGCTGCACTGGTTAAACCAACAACCAGCGGCGAAGCGATAATCGCTTGGGCTATGACCATCGCAGTCGGCGTATACATAATATTGAGAAAACCGAAAGGTCCGGAACGCCAGAGGAAGATTGAGACCCAAAGACCCACTACAACGGGCGGAAGTCCCATCCCGGTATTCACAAAGCTCATGATGATTTGACGGCCGGGAAAAGTCTTTAGTCCAAGAACAGTGCCAAGGGGTATGCCGATAACAAGGCTGATTAAGGTAGCGATGCCAGAAACTTTAAGAGTTAATAACGTGATTGTTAATACTTCAGGATCTCCGGTAATGAGGAGATGAATCGCAGCGAGAATTCCTTGCCAGATCATATCCATTCGAGATCATCCCTTTAAAAGTTAATCCAGAATCTTTTGGTCAGATAGGTATAAGAGAGCAGATGGAGTTTTAGCCCAATCTGCTCTCTTAAATATTCTATTTATTTACCGAGGTCTTCCATCTTCTTGCCTGCATCAGCGAAGAAGAGAGCTTGATTATATTTATCTTTTCCATATTCACCGATCATTTTTTGGGTATCAGGATCGAGCATAAAGCTGACAAAGGCTTTAGCACCATCGGCATTGACTTTTGGGAATTTCTCGGGGTTGACTTGGGCAACGTGATAGATATTAAGGAGTGCAGTCTCTCCTTGGACTAAGATATCTAACTTAAGATTCTTTTGATTGGCGAGGTAGGTCGCACGGTCGGTAAGGGTATATGCTGCTTTATCTGAAGCTATAGTTAAGGTTTGTCCCATACCGGAACCAGTTTCTTGATACCAGGTTCCGGCAGGTTTAATGTTGGCTTTGGTCCAGATTCCTTTTTCCATAGTGTCTGTTCCTGATTTATCTCCGCGTGAAAGAAAAACGGATTTGTTCTTTTCAATAGCTGTAAAGGCCTCAACAGCCGTTTTCATTCCTTTGATCTTGGCGGGGTCAGAAGTTGGTCCGACGATAATGAAGTCATTATGCATTACAAGATTGTAATTCGTTAAGGTTTTATTATCGACGTATTGTTTTTCTGAACTTGGTGCGTGAACTAAGACGACATCAGCGTCTCCCTTATCTGCATTGGCTAAAGCTGCGCCTGTACCGACGGCAACCGTTTTCACTTTATAACCGGTTTTCTTCTCAAAGGCGGGAATAAGAACATCAAGAAGTCCGCTGTCTTGGGTGCTCGTGGTTGTTGATAAAATAAGATTAGGATTAGCTGGCGTTGGTGTTGCGGCCGGCTGGGGCTGTTGAGCACCGCAGCCGGTTAAGGCAAGAGCGAGAATGATAAGAGTAAGAAAGAGGGTTGAAATGGTTTTGCGGGACATAACTTTTTTGAACATTTCTTGGGCTCCTTTCTTAATGAGGGAATTATAAGTAATTTTAGGGAACGCTGCTTCATAGGTATTGACGTACTACACAGTCGGACTAAATAACTTATATGTACTAGCCTTCGCTTTTATACAAAATATTCCCAGTTAGTGAGGTATCATATCCTACTTGACGCTCAATTGCTTTATGAAAGGCAGAAGAGCTTAAGATTGTTATGATTTGCTGCCGGGCTTCAGCAGGGACTTTTTCGTGCAAGAAGACAAGATCATAACGCTCCTGAAAAAGGGGGACAAAATCCAGTCCCATTCGGTGGGCTTCAGATTGGACCCCTATTCCAATATCGGCTTGTCCATTGGCTACGCGGCTTGCGACCCCTAAATGAGTGTTTTCTTCCTCTTCATAGCCTTGGATTTTGGCAGGAGAGATATGAGCTGACCTTAAGTAAGCATCAAGTCTAAGTCGTGTTCCCGACCCTTTTTGACGATTTATAAAACGCAGCCCTTTCCGGGTCAGATCTTCCCAAGTTTGAAGACCTAGAGGGTTTCCCGGCTGAACGATCAATCCCTGTACGCGTTGTACAAGATTGATGACTGTTACAGGGTTGCCGTGGAGAATGTAATGCACATAAGGCAGATTATATTCTTTTGTCTTATCATCCCAAAGGTGAATTCCCGACATCTGGGCTTGATTGTGATAGAGAGAAATAAGTCCGTCCATGCTTCCTTTAAATTCAAGGCGGAGTTTATAGGGAGATTGAGAATGTTTCCAAAAATCGGCGAAAAGTTCGACCATAGGTTCATGGCTGCCAATAAAGACAAGGCCATCAAGATCAGAATTTTCAAGGGGGTATTCCGGAGAGGAAACTGTATGTTCAGTCGATAAATTGGGGGTATTTTTAGGGATATTTCCATGAAGGTAATTATTAAGTATATCAGGGTCAATTCTAAATTGACGTCCCACGCGTTGAGCCGGAATTTCTTGACGCTTGATCAATTCGTAAAGTGTAAACTTTGAAACCTTAAGAAGTCGGGCGGCTTCTTCAACAGTAAGGGGGACAGAATTTTTCATGTGAAGCACCTTCCATTCTTAACTATAATTTAATCAATTAACTCTAAGATTAATCTATCTAAATCAAATAATCAATAAAAAAATATAGGAATTTGCAAGTTTTAATATAATTTAATACTGTTTAATTTGATCTAAATCAAGTTAGTATATTCTGATTTTTACTAGAAAAAACGATTTTAGGATTTTAAGCAGGCTAAGTTATTTGTCTTGAATAAAATCAGGTAGGAGATAAGAGGATTTTTTGGCATAGAGCGAGAATTTGAATATTAGATAGGGCGTTAGAAGAGAAAATCAAGTTATTTATGAGGAGAGGATTAAAAATGGATTTTTTGGAGATCGCACAAAAAAGGAGAAGTCTGCGTTCGTATGATCCAACCCCGGTGGAACCCGAGAAGTTAAACTACGTTCTGGAGTGTGCCCGTTTGGCTCCTTCCTGGAAGAATGGACAATGCTGGAGGTTTATTGTGGTGAAAGACCAAAGCCTTCGCGAAGCATTAGCAGATACGCTGACCGACGATAATCCTGGTCGAAAGGTGCTTGTTCAGGCACCGTTAGCGATCGTATTGTGTGGAGTCCCCAGTGAGTCTGAAGTATGGGAAAACAAAGATTATATGATGCTTGATGCCGGATTAGCTATGGAACATCTTATTTTAGCCGCAACTGAGCAAGGATTGGGAACATGCTGGGAAGGTTGGTTTTCTGAAGAAAAAGCGCGAAAAGTACTGAATGTACCGGATGAAGTTCGCGTTGTTGCAATAACTCCTTTAGGTTATGCTAATCAAGTGAGAAATCCTCGACCAAGAAAAAGTATAGAGGAAATCGTTTTTAAGGGAAAATGGGGAGAGGTTGAATAACAAGAAAAATGATTAAATCTAAATCGACATTGCTTGTTCTTCAAGGAACGATTATTCCTTATGAGGAACGCAGAAATTGCCGGTCAAAACGTTTAAGTATGCACATTGGCAAGGATAAGGTAAGGGTCACAATACCCACTCGCGCTTCAAAACGGGAAATTCAAGAATTTGTAACAGTAAACCAGGAATGGATTTTAAAGAATTGGCTTAAGATGCAGGAGAAGCTTACAGAAGCGGCAGAAAAGCACTATCTTTCAGAAAAAGCATTTCCTTTATTAGGTCAACCTATTCCATTTCAAACTCAGATAACGAATCGCAAAAGGGTGACCTTGCGCTATTTCGATGAGGGTCATCGTATTGAGATCTATTTACCCGCAGGAATTCCCCCGGAACAGCATCAGAGTGTGCTAAGAGAGATAATAGAGAAATGGCTGAGGCGAAAAGGGCATGAGATTTTCCAGAGTAAACTCGATCAATTTAGTGTCTTGATGGATGTAAAATATAATACATTTCGATTGAAGGAACAAAAAACGCGTTGGGGAAGTTGCTCCAGTAAGGGAAATATTAACTTAAACTGGCGGGCAATTATGGCACCGGAAGCGGTTGTAAATTATCTTGTTATTCACGAACTGGCGCACCTGAGGTACATGAACCATTCACAGGATTTTTGGGAGTTTGTCGGCCGGTATTGCTCAGATTATGCTGCCCAACGTGATTGGTTAAAGGTTAATGGTGAAAGTCTGACTCTTAACTAATGCTCGACTCACAAGACAGAACAAGATAGGAAGAGAACTGTGGACTATCAATATTCGTTAGCCGATATTTTAAATGAAATGGGTGTTCCTATTTCTAAAGGGGATTATGTGGAACATAAAAGCAGACCCGGTGTGTCCCTCCTCGTTGTGCGGGGACCTTACACCTCGAAGCTGGGTAATATTTGCCTCGATGTACGTGAGCCTAAGGCTAAACGGCCCTCTAGGGTAAGACTGGAAAATGTGCAAAGAGTATAATTCCGGGTGAGGAGGGTATGAAAATGCCTGAAAACTTGCAGATTAAAACAGCACGAGGTGTCAAGATTTTTTACTGTGAAGTGCACCCAGATGAGCAAAAGAAAAAAGGAATTCTGATTATCAGTCATGGATATGGTGAACACTCCGGATACTACCGTGAATTGATGCAGTTTCTCGCGAATCACGGGTATGGTTCATATGCGTTAGATCATTGCGGGCATGGTTTATCCGAGGAGGAACGCGGGTATTTGGAGCGTTTTGAACTATTCGTTGAGGATTTAGATCAATTTGTGGATTATGTTCGGATGAAGCATCCACAGCTTCCAATATCAATGTATGGACATAGTATGGGAGGGCTGATTGCCTTTCACTATGGCATCCAATTTCCTGAAAAACTGCAAGGGCAGATTTTTACGGGGCCTGCAATTGGACGGCCGGTAGGAACCGCTTTAATCCCCGGTTTCCTGTTTGAAATTCTCAATAAGTATTTTCATCGTTACAAAATTTATCAGGTGCTTTCTCATCGGGCGACACGTAATCTCGAGGTTCGAAAGAAATCGAATGAAGATCCTTTGGTCCTTAAGTATGCTACAATAGGCTTTTTCTATGAGTTTGTCTACCGCGGAGTCAACGAGGCGATAAAGAAGGCTGAGCAGTACCGCCTCCCATGTCTCTTCTTGCATGGAAAGGCAGACCGCATTATTCCCTATCAGTCCACTCCTTTTATCTTTAAAAAGATTTCTTCCCGAGATAAAGAATTAAAGCTCTATGAAGGTCTTTATCATGAGCTGATTCAAGAACCTGAACGGGATATGGTTCTTGGAGATATTCTTAACTGGCTTGAGAAAAGGGTAAAATAAACGTATACATAGTTGCGTTAAAAGACACAAAATTAGGCCTGGCTGTCACATGACAGCGGCAAGCGGAGCAGGAGCGAAGCGCGGCTATTTGCGCCCGGATGGCGCAACTTGCCGAAAAGCAGTCAAGTGACAGCTAGGCCTTGCTCTTGAGTAAAGAACAATAAATACAAAATTAAAGAAAGCGTAGACCAAGTCAAAGAAACTTAGTCTACGCTTTTATTATGTCTTATGGGGTGGTTAATCGTTATTGGTCTTTTTTCTTGCCTTTATTCTTAGGTGAATCTCCCCAGGAATTCTGCCCCGGATTCAACCAAGAGTTGTTGGGGTTGAGGCCAAAACTCTGGAAGAGCTTGTCTCGCAAGGTTGAAGGAAGATTTTCGTCTGAATTTCGTCCTGTGTGACTGTTGTTGTCCCCATGGGTCTTGGTATCCCTGGGGGATTTCGAAGTCTTCGTTTGGAGTGCTTTTTAGAGATCGAGAAAGTACTTCACGGAAGATAACGGCAGGACCTGAACCTCCGGAAACGGTAAGGTAATGATTGCGATCCGTTTTATCATAGCCCATCCAGACTGCGGCAGTGAGCTCAGGGGTATAGCCCACGAACCAGACATCTTTAGAGCCTTTGGATATTCCGGAAAATTCTTGAGTATGAGGAAGTTCTACAGAACCCGTTTTGCCGGCAGTAGGCCGCCCGAAGAAGGCGTTTTTACCTGTTCCGTTATCAACGACATTTTCTAAGAGCCGTGTCATGGTATAAGCGTTTTGCGGGCTGGTGACTTGCACTGATTCAGGTTTTGCTTGGGCAAAGACGTAGCCGTTAGGCGAGGTAATTTTCGTAATAGCATAGGTTTTGTTCATTGTTCCGAGATTAGCAAAGGTACTATAGGCCTGTGCCATTTGCAAGGGTGAAACTCCGCTGGATATACCGCCTAGGGCGAGGCTCAGGTTTCGATCGGCTTGGGTTAAAGGAAGCCCCGCTTTTTGAGCAAAGGACAGTCCTGTATCTAAGCCGATTTCGTTTAAAAGCCAGACTGCAGGGATGTTCCAGGAGTTTTGCAGGGCTTCTTCCATGGTCACTTGTCCCCTCGTTTGATAATCATAGTCTTGGGGAGAGTAGCCGTTAAGGTTGAGCGGACCGTCATAGAGCAGAGAGCCGGGTGTATATCCTTTTTCTAAGGCTGGACCGTAAACCGTTAAGGGTTTAATGGAAGAACCGGGTTGACGTTTAAGTTGAGTTGCATGGTTAAAGGAGCGAAACGGACTTTCTCCCCGATATCCTACAAGGCCGCGTATCCCTCCCGTGTGCTGATCGAGAATCGCTATCCCGCTTTGGACATTTTGATCGGGTTTTCCCTGAGGGAAGTACTGGTTATCTTGATATACCGTTTCAGCAGCTTGCTGAACCTTCGAATCCATTTCCGTATAGATTTGCAGCCCGCCTGTCAACAGTTGCTCCTCTGTAAAACCATACCGGGAGATGGCCTCCTCAATGACATAATCAACATAGGGTGCAAATTTCCCGGAGAGATCCTTTAGTTCTCCTTTACGAAGAGTAATGGGAGCAGAGAGGGTCCTTTGAAAATCGGCTGCCGTAATGTCATTTTGATCTTTCATCAAGGATAGGACCTGATTGCGGCGTTCCAAAGCTTTATCTTTATTTTTTAAAGGAGAATAAATGCTTGGTGCTTTTGGCAGGCCGGCAAGCATCGCCGATTCTTCTATATTTAAATCTTCAGTGTCTTTGCCAAAATAGAAACGGGCGGCATTTTGAATTCCCCATTGACCTTCACCAAAGTAGATCTGATTGAGGTATTCTTCAAGAATTTGATCCTTACTTAAAGTGAGCTCAATCTTAAAAGCATAAGCAGCTTCTTTAAATTTACGGCCTAACGTTTTATCCGAAGGCAAAAAGAGATTTTTGGCTAACTGTTGAGTTATTGTACTGCCGCCTTCAGAAAAACCGCCGGTATGTAAATCGTGGATCAAAGCGCGTAAGATAGACCAAACGTCAACTCCCTTATGTTCATAGAAACGGCGATCTTCTGTGTCAATAATTGCTTCGCGCATCGTTTGCGGAATCTTAGCAATTGGAACAGGGGTAATCTTAGAAGAGGAAAGCTCGGAGACCTTATTCCCGTTTTGATCATAAATATAGGTGGGTTGGGCGAGAGGACTTTGGAGCTTGCTGACATCTAAGGACATCACCCAAAAAGAAAAAGACCCTGTACCTATGAGAAGAAGCAGGAGGATGCTTAAGGAAAACCCCTTCCAGAACTTCGGTTTTTTCCAGAAAGCAGACGAATTGATTCGGGTTAGACCTCTTTTAACTCTATTTTTAGTTTTAAGCAGAAAGGTTTTGATTAGGTCAGACTTAATTTTCATGGAATAGGATCCCCCTTTACAATACCAATAAAGCCATCGTCTAAGACATGGCTTTATAAATATTTATACGAAGAGGAAAGCAATTTTATAAGGGTTAATCCAGAGTGCAATTTCTGGAAGAAGGTTGATAAAGAGCCGATTTTTCACCAAGTAATGGGACTCCGATCCTTGGGACAAAACCGCCTGACTGAGTTTGTGAAGCCTCAATGGCACAACGGCTGAGATTAGCCAGAGGGTGAAGGGCTTTGCACTCTTCGAAGCCGAAGAACCCAATATCGCTTACTTCTTCTTGTTCAGCCTTAAGTGTACCGCCAAGATAGCGGAGTAAGAAAATGACATATAGATCGTGCTTTTCGCCAGGACGATCACGCAAGGAAATAATCGAGAGGGGGTCTGTGACAATTCCTGTTTCTTCACGTATTTCGCGAACAATAGCTTCGGCGATGCTTTCCCGCTGATCGACAAAGCCCCCGGGAATCGTCCAATTCCCTTTACCGGGCTCATTGGCTCTCTGGACCAGGAGAACCTTATTCTCATGCCAAACGACCCCGCCGACACCCATGGAGAAATTTCCCCAATGGACAAACAAGCAATCAGGGCAATAAGGGTAAATCTGCTTTGAGATTTCTTTTAAAATTAAAGGTTTACCGCATTGCGGACAAAAATTGTAGGGGACAATCGGATATGGCATAATAATTCCTTCTTCTTTTTTATTCGGTGGAGTTACCTCTCTAACATTAAATTCGATATTCTTTATTATTGTGCAACTTCGCTTAGTCTTAAACGAAAGCAATGTTCAGCTTGAGCATAAAGGGAAAAGGCAAAAATGGCTAACCCAATAAAGCTTAAGGCAAGAATCCAATTCATCTGTCCGCCCCAATGATCAAATACAAGCCCTCCTAAAAAAGGTCCGAGAACCCGTCCTCCGGATGCCGCTCCGGCAGCAATGCCTTGATAGGTGGCGACCTTGTCTCCCGGAGCAATTTGTGCGGCAGCAGCAGGGACTGCGGGAAGAACCAGCATTTCGCCAAGTGTGAGAACTAAGATGGCAAAAAGATAAAAAGCATAGGGAGGTTGAATAAGAAAAATAACAAACGAGCTTCCGATTAAAAGACAGGCAAGATAAAATTGGCGCGTAAAGGTATGGGCCCAGAAGTGAATTGACCAATTGATTAATGGCTGCAGGGTGACAATAATGATGCCATTAAGAGTCCAAAGGATACTATATTGGGGTAGGGAAAATCCAAGCTGGCTCATGATGATCGGCAAAACTGTAGTCAGTTGGATATAAGCAGCCCAAACCATGAGGATTCCCCCACTCAGCGGGAGAAGAACAGCGAAACATAAATCATGAGTTAATTTCCGCTGGGGATGTATAGAAGGCGCAATCATTCCTTTTTTTGATTTTGGAGAAGCTTTTGTGGAGATGCTCTTTTTAGGAATCCCAAAAAGTACAAAAATAAAATAGGTAAAGAAAGCAAGTGCATTGAAAAGGAATACAAAGCGAAATGAGTAGTTGGCGACAATTCCTCCAAGTGCAGTGCCTATAGCAACTCCAGCATTATTAAATACGTAAATAAGATTAAAACCTCGCCGGCCGCCTTCCGGCCAAAGAAGATTAACTAAAGCATTAAGTGGAACAAAGATAAAGGCATTAGCAAACCCAAAGCCTAAGAGCCCCGGAGCATAGACTTCCCAAACAGGGAAAATCCCCATAAGACCTAAACATAAAACCGAACTTACGAAGCCAAAGAGCATCATGCGGCGTGCTCCCAAACGATCCGCCAGAAATCCGCTGAAAAACTGCCCTAACAGCATCACTAAGGCTTGACCTGACATCAGTGTTCCCGCATCTGTCAGTGACCGGCCGAGGATGTTATGCATAAAAAGACTGTTTAGAGGCCACATCAGGGCATTACCTGTAGATTGGATAAAACCGCCGAGTGCTAAAAGGAGAATGGAGCGGGGAATTCCCAAGTGTTGAAGACGCTTAATTAACCCATTTTTCATTAGTGTTTCCTCATCTCTAATTATGTGCAGTTTTTAAGAATGGGTTCAAACTATTACAATTCGCGGAATCCTGCAAAAACCCTCCTAGAAAGAAGCCCTGAGATTAACATTTCGGTTCCTTAGGTCATACTTGTCTAATATTTAAGCCATAATAAGAAAATATTAGATTCAAGGATTAAATTATAGGAGGGTATTTTAATGGAGTTTTCAAAAACCCAAACCTTTCAAAATTTGGCGAATGCTTTTGCAGGTGAGTCACAAGCGCGTAATCGCTATACTTTTTTTGCGAACATTGCCAAAGGCGAGGGGCATGCATTTCTTAAAGAAGTTTTTGAAGCGACAGCCGAGAATGAGAGGGAGCATGCTAAAGTGTTCTATAAACTTTTAGATGCTCATTCTCGGGGGCAAACAAATGCGTTCCATGTTAGCGCCGACTATCCTCTTGTATACGCGGATACATTGGCTAACCTAAGGGCAGCTGCCGAAGGTGAACGTGAAGAATGGGAAGTTGTGTATGCGAAAGCGGCAGAAGTTGCCGAACAGGAGGGGCTTAGAGATATCGCGCAAGCGTTTCGAGAAATAGCCAAAATAGAAGAACATCATATGAAGCGTTTTAATGACTTGGCAGATCAACTTGAGAACGGGACGCTTTATAAAAAGGACAACCCAACTTACTGGAAGTGTACGAATTGCGGATATGTTCATGAAGGTCCGGAAGCACCTGACTCTTGTCCGGCATGTCGGCATCCAAAAGGATATTTTCAGGAGATTCCGCAGGAATATTAAATATGTGTTTGTTTTACCCTACATATGCTAGGCGCAAAGAGTTGGACCGTACTCTTTGCGCTTAAATTTTGTTTAAAGGTTTCTTAATATAAAAGGATTATTAAAGAGGAAGGCTTTTAATAATTGGGGTCGAATGATATGCTTATTACATAGAAACCAATTTATTTTGTGAAAGAGTAAGGGGAACGGATATGCGCTCGCTTCGTCAGCAAATTTTGATCTCATTAATAGCTTCATTAGTCCTTATAGCTGCAAGTTTTGTTCTAATCTTAGGCTTTCATATGCGTGAACGGGCAACTTCGGCGGCGATTATTAAGGCTCAGTCTGATTTAGCAACCTGTACTGAAATAATCAATCTAAAATATCCTGGCGATTGGCATACCGAGAATGGTTATTTATTTAAAGGATCAACCGATATTTCACGACAAAATGACTTAGTGGATTATTTATCTGAGCTTACTGGGGATACCGTTACTATTTTCCTTAACGATACACGTGTTGTGACAACAGTGAGAAACGAGCATGGAGAAAGAGCGATTGGGACAAAGGTTTCAGATGCCGTTGCTCAGAAGGTTTTAAAAAATGGCAATGTTTATCTTGGAGAGGCCAATGTTGTTGGGCAAACTTATCAGACAGCTTATGAACCTTTGCGCGATACCCAGGGAAATATCTTGGGGATGTTCTATGTTGGAATCTCCCGGAGTTATATGCAAGAGATGATCGTAAATTCGCTTTGGGAAACAGCGGCATTAGGCATAGGAATAACGCTGATTATTGGAATTTTGGCTTGGCTTTTTATCGAAAAGGTGATTATTCGTCCGCTCCGAAACATCACTTTAGGAACACGAGACTTGGCTACAGGGCATATTACTGAAAAGGTGACTATATCTGGACCGAAGGAAATCGGAGAATTAGCGAGAGCGTTTAATCAGATGATTGAGCGGTTGGAAAATGTGACGAAGGGACTTGAGGATCGTGCAGTCGCTTCAGAGGAAGATCATGAAACAACGCGAGAGGATCAAATGGAGAAATTAGGAATTGGAAAAAGTGAGCTGGCTTCTTCGTTAGAGGTAACGGAACAGACTGAAATGGAATTGGAGTCAGAGAAAGAGCCGGCAATATTTCAACGCCATGAACTGCCCAAAGGTTTAAATAAGGCAACACTGATACAAATTACAGATTTTCTTCTGCGGCAGCATGACTTTGTTTCAGCAGAGGATGTTGCTGAAGGGGTAAAATTAACTCGAGTGACTGTAAGACGATATCTTGAGTTTTTGGAGCAGGAGGGAATGCTCATATCGAAATTAAAATATGGGACAGTAGGGCGGCCGGTGCGAATGTGGTGCAATAAATAGAATTCTTGTAAAGGGCTTGTGTTCACAAGCCCTTTCTTAATTTACATAACTTCTTTTTTTGCTTTTTTTATATTCATAATCGTGACAATAAAAAAGTCTATCTGTAATATTATAGTGGTAATAATATTCAGAAAATTCAGGACCTTGTGAAAATATAAGCTATCTTAAGATCACAAGTTAGAGACCTGAATGAAAAAATTGAGGGGGAATTTCATATGGAGGTGTCACGTCGCAATTTCCTGAAGCTTTCTGGGGCATCTTTAGCAGCGCTGGTGAGCGGACTTGGTTTTGAACCAGCCGTTGCACAAGCCCAAGGGTATGCTTTGAAAATCGAGGGAAGTAAAAAGGTCCCGAGTATTTGCCATTTCTGTTCCGGCGGTTGCGGTATGCTTCTCTACATTAAGGATGGTAAGATGGTCCATTTGGAAGGAGATCCGGATCATCCGACAAATGCGGGAACCTTATGTCCAAAGGCCGCAAGCTTGCGCAGTGTTGCTTATTCGCCTGATCGAGTGGTTAAGCCTCGGCGTCGAGCACCGGGTTCGGATCATTGGGAGGATATTTCCTGGGAAGATGCTCTAGATCGGGTTGCTAAGAAAGCAAAAGAAGCCAGAGATGCCTCATGGAAAACCAAGGAACAAATTAAAAATGCAAAAACAGGGGAGATGGAAGACTTTGTAGTCAATCGAGCCGAAGGCATTGCCTTTCTCGGTTCTGCTGAAGTGGATAATGAAGAGTCCTACATATTCTCTAAGTTTTGTCGTGTAATCGGCACACCTTATAATGAACACCAGGCCCGTATATGACACGCTCCCACGGTGGCAAGTTTGTCACCTTCATTTGGCCGCGGCGCAATGACCAACTCTTGGTCTGATTTACAAAATTCCCAGGTTTTTTTAATTGCGGGTTCGAATTGTGCAGAGAACCATCCTATAGCGATGCGTTGGATTAATCGGGCGAAAGAAAAGGGTGCAAAAGTTATTGTTGTTGATCCTCGATTCACACGAACCGCTTCACAGGCGGATATCTTTGCGCAAATTCGTCCGGGAACAGATATCGCTTATTTGGGGGCAATCATCCGCTATATTATCGAAAACAAGGTTTATGATGAAGATTATCTTAAGAACAATACCAATGCTTTATTGAAACTGAGTAAAGATTATAAGTTTGAGGAAGGGATCTTCTCAGGTTTTGATCCGAAGAGCAACAAATACGGAACGGACAGCTGGAGTTATCAACTTGGGGAAGACAATAAGCCTTTGAAGGCAAACGCTTTTGATGATCCCGATTGCGTTTTGAGTAAAATCAAAGAACATTATTTCCGATATACCTTTGAAACAGCAGAAAAAATTACTGGGATTCCCGCTGCGAAAATAGAGGAAATTGCAGATGCCTTCTGTAAAGCACGTCCAGGAAGTATTCTCTACGCTTTAGGAATGACTCAGCATACAACCGCAGTTCAGGGAATTCGTGCGTATGCGGTAATTCAACTGTTGCTTGGCAATATCGGCAAAGCAGGCGGAGGTATCAATGCCTTGCGCGGAGAACCCAATGTTCAGGGTTCAACCGATATGGCGAACCTCTTTAACTCCCTTCCTGGTTATCTTCCTCATCCCATTAGTACAGATAAAACCCTCAGAGATTATCTTGTTCGGAATGGTTCTGCTCAAGAGAAGCCGATTGTTGCTCTTCTTAAAGCGTGGTTTGGTGAGAATGCCACGAAGGAAAATGATTATAACTTTAGTTATTTGCCCAAAAATAATCCGGCAACAAATGCAACGATGGTTAAGGTCTTTGAACTTATGGAGAAAGGACAATTTAAGCTTCTTTTTAACTTTGGTTCAAACTCCTTAGTATCCATTGCTAATCGGCAACTCGTACGTTCTGCTTTAAGAAAAATAGATATGCTTGTTGTTTCAGACCTTTATGAAATCGAGACGGCTCAGTTCTGGCGGGAACCCGGAGTAAATCCAAAGGATATCCAAACGGAGGTTATCATGTTCCCGGCAGCTTTTGTCTATGAGAAAGCCGGATCTCTGACGAATTCCTCACGCTGGATTCAGTGGAAGGATGCAGCGATTAAACCTTTGGGTGAATCTAAGCCTGATTTAGATATTATCGATGCGCTCTTTAAGAGAATTCGCAACCTTTATGCCGGAAGTACAGCGGAAAAAGACACTCCCATTTTAAAAGCCCGCTGGGATTACGGTGAAGAACCCAGCGCTTTAAAGGTTCTTCAGGAACTCAATGGTTATGATGAGACAATAGGTAAGCTTTTACCGACATTAGCCGGTTATCTTAATGCTCCCGTAGGATCGGTCTCCACTGGATGCTGGATTTATGCCGGAGTCACTGGAAATGGCAATCTCGCCGCTCGCAGGAAGAACGATGATCCTTCTGGTCTGGGTCTCTATACAGGGTGGAGTTTTGCTTGGCCGGGCAATATCCGTATTTTGTACAACAGGGCTTCCTGCGATGCGCAAGGGCAACCGCTTGATCCAAAACGTAAACTCGTTTGGTGGGATGCGGCGAATAAGGTCTGGACGGGGAATGACGGGGCGGATGTCGTTGATAAAACAAAAGGCCCGGATACTCCGGAAGGAATGCAAAGTTTTCGGATGAACCCGGAAGGAGTCGGCCGACTCTTTGCTGCAAAATATACAAGCGGCATGCCTGTAACTCCGGCTGCGGATGGCCAGCCTTTGATAGGGGTGCGTCCGGCAGGGCTCTGTGTCGACGGTCCCATCCCTGAATTTTATGAGCCTACTGAAAGTCCGACAGAAAACCTCTTGCATCCCAAGGTTTCTACAAGTCCAACAGCGATTGTACCTTCTGCCTTTCCGGAAATTCAGAAACGAGGCAAGGCTGAAGATTATCCTTATGTACTGACAACCTACGGTGTTGTGGAGCATTTCTGTGCGGGCGGAATTACCCGCAATATTCCCTGGCTTAATGAGCTGATGCCGGAACCTTTTGCTGAGATCAGTAAAAATCTTGCTCAGAAGATTGGGGTAAAAGAGGGGGATAAAGTCGAAGTTTCCTCTGCCCGCGGCAAAGTAACGGTACGCTGTTTAGTGACGGATCGGCTTCAGACGTATAAGACTAACGGCAAAGATACGGAAACGATTGGCATGCCCTGGAGCTGGGGTTTTGCCAGCTTAAGTCCCGGGCCGAGTACAAACGAACTGACAATTGCTGCACTTGATCCAGGAGCAGGAACGCCTGAAACTAAAGTTTGTCTGGTCAACATAAGGAGGGCTTAAGATGTCAAGAAAAATGGTTTTTGTAGATACCTCCAAATGCACTGGCTGTAAGGCATGTACAGTAGCATGCAAAGAATGGAATGAGCTTCCCGCAGAAAAAACCCAGCTGGTGACGAGTTACCAATCCATGAAGGATTTCACGCCTAAGACGTGGACATATATTACGTTTACCGAAAAATACGAGAATCAAAAAATGAACTGGTTGATACGTAAAGCCCAGTGCTTCCATTGTGCCGAACCGGCCTGTTTGAAATCATGTTCTTCAAATGCGATCAGCAGGACAGAGTCGGGATATGTAGTGATCAATCAGGATCTTTGCATTGGGTGCGGATACTGTGTAGAGAACTGTCCTTTTGGCGTACCCAAACTGGATCAAACCCAGAAAAAAGCACATAAGTGCACAGGATGCATTGACCGGGTTGAAAATGGTCTGAGTCCTTCTTGTGTTGCGACGTGCCAACCGGGTACGCTTCAATTCGGCGAGCGGGAGACCTTGATGGCGGAAGCTAAGAAAAGATTGGCTGAGGTTCAGAAAACTTACCCCAAGGCGCGAATCTATGGGGAAACTGAAATGGGAGGGACGACCTTCGTCTATCTCCTCCTCAATGTTCCGGAAGTCTATGGATTGCCTGTCAATCCGCAAACTCCTCTTTCCCTTACCCTGTGGAAAGATGTCGTCCGTCCTGTGGGTAAAATAGCTGTGGGTGGGGCTGCAGCGGCAGTAGTTGTCGGAGTTCTTGGCAACCTATTGCGCGGAGCTTATCGTGAACAGGCTCCGGAAGTGAAGGAAGCACAGAAAGGGGGTAAACACTGATGGCGATTCAAACGGGTACAAAAGGAGAATTTGGAAAAAATCAGGACTCAGACAAAGTCTTGCGCTTTACTCTTGGTGAACGTATTAGCCATTGGGTTCATGCCATTTCTTTTTTTCTCCTTCTTTTTACAGGAGTTGGAATTTTATCTCTCGTTTTTCGTCCGGCATTGGCAGTCGTTGGAGGAGTTGAAGCTGCACGGATCCTTCATCGCATCAACGCTGTTGTTTTTGTGGTTGTTGTAGGAGCTATGTTTTTCATTGGCGATGCCAAATATCATTGGGAATGGCTCAAGTTGGTCTTCCGTCTTACAAAAGCAGATTGGCAGCATATAAGGGCTTTTCCGAAAGAGTTTTTTGGCGGGCATGGGGATTACCCGGCTCAGGATAAATTCAATGGCGGAGAGAAGATCAACTCGCTGCTCACAGTTTTTGGCTCGATCTTCATTACATTAAGCGGTGTTGTCATGTGGTTTGCTTCTTCTTTTCCGCCGGCACTGGTCCGTTGGGCTTATCCTGTTCATGATCTATCTATGTTTTTAATGACTGCCGCTGTTATTGGGCATATGTATCTGGGGCTTTTGCATCCGGATTCCCGCACTGCTCTTCCTGGTATGCTCCATGGTTATGTGTCTTCAAAATTCGCGAAGAAGCATCATGAGGCATGGTATGAGCGGGTAAAAAAGGGCATGGAATGAGCAGAGAAAGGAGAGGATGCCTTGTGACAGAGGAACTCGGTAATCTCCATGAGATCTACCAAGAGATGAAAAGGAAGATTCTAAAATGGCGGGGGGAAAGGGGAAGGTATTGGGTTCAAAGACTGGTACCTGATGAGACATATCCCTATTTTAGTTTGAATCGTTTACCTAAGGAACCTGTCCTCGAATTGGTTGACCGGTTGCTTGAAGGAAGTAAACGATCCTGGTCCAAGGATGAACTACATTCTGCCTGGAAACAATATCTCTTCGGAAAAGAACTTAAGGATCAAGAGCTTTATAGCGGATTTACTTTTGCTGTGCAAGGTGTTTTGGGATTTGCCCGCAAAAGCCTGCCAGAGGATATTCTTCAGACGGCAGAAAATTACACAGGACAGGTTTGCCCGATTTGCGGGCAAGAGGCAGGGCTGTCTGTACTCGTTCCTCCTGCTGGAAAACGCATGTTGCATTGTACGCACTGTGATCATGAATGGTCAGCTAAACGGGTGGGATGCATTCACTGCGGAAGTGAAAAGGCATCAGAGCAGATTTACTTAAAAAATGAGAATTTCCCTGGAGTTGAGATAGCTTTTTGCCAATCGTGCGGGAGAGACTTTAAGGAAGTCGATTTGCGTAAGCGAAGGGTGGAGGATTTTGTATGGGAGGATCTACGCACATTGCCTCTTAATTATGCTGCAGAGAAGTGGATTGATGAGCATCCTAAATTTTTGTGCGAATTTTGAAAAAGTTTAATGCATTATTGGTTTTAAGGGTATAAAATAGAATTAATCAAAGATGTTGCATCGATTATAAGGGAGGGATTTTTAATGTTTAAGAAAATTCTTGTACCTACAGATGCTTCGGAGTACTCTAAACGGTCTTTAAAAATTGCGCTCGAAATAGCACGAAAATTTCAAGCAGAGGTTGAGGTTTTTCATGTTACGTATACTCAAAAAGATTATTGGGGCTATACAGTGACATACGGAGCTACAATAACTCAAGAGGACTTGGATAAATATGGACAGCTCGCATTAGACATAACCGTAGAGGGGCTTAATACTGATGGTGTCGAACTCAAAAAGGTTTTGGAAGCGGGGCATCCGGTGACTAAAATTCTTGGGGAAATCGAGAAGCAGAAGATCGATCTTGTTGTAATGGGACGGCATGGTTATGGCGCCATCGCGGGTTCTGTTTTTGGAAGTGTAAGCCAACGTATTTTACAGAAAGCGACTTGCCCTGTACTCATCGCCAAGTAAGTTTCCTTTGATTGTCGATTATTAGGATTTTAAGCCATTTTAGGACAAAAATTGGGACTTTGGTCCTTCCTCTTCCAGCAGGGATTTATTATACCTATAGCGAATACCAAAAAGTGTAAAGAACAAAAGACACTGTAGGTAGGAGACGGGCCCGGAATGAAGGAAAAGGAAATTGAACTGAGCCAGGTAGAAATTCGATATTTGCTTTCGGGAACGATTCATTGGCAAGATATCGTAGAAAAGGAAAGCCGTACTCAGCGGAATTCCTCTGGAATTCGAAAGACGGATGAACCTTTATTTGAAAAGCCGGAACCTTTACTGGAAAAGTCAGAAGTTAAAAATAGAGAACGCTTTGAATTAAATCAAATTTTATTAGGAAGCAAAAATGATCGTAGGACAAATGGCTTTGAGGGAAAAGGTGTTTTATTCCTCATGGCGGTAGTAGGCATAATCACCATAAGCACATGGGTATACTTCGTTTTCACTGGCTAAGTGAAGCGAAGTATTTTTTTACTAAAACTACAACTTGCAAATTCGAAGCGAAATGATTAAGATAATATTAAAGGTCAAAGAAGGTCACAAGGTCAAAAAAAGTCATAGTTGAGGAGTGGATCACGTTGGGCAATCTCGCTGACCGCATCGAAGCATATCTGAAAAAGATCTTGGAGGAAGCAGACGAAGGGTTTGTTATTCTTCAACGGGGTGTTTTAGCCGGGGAGTTCTCTTGTGCTCCTTCTCAAATCAATTATGTTCTTGGCACACGGTTTACTGTCGAACGAGGGTATTTGGTGGAAAGCCGCCGCGGCGGCGGAGGGTACCTTCGGATTATTCGTTTAGGGTGGAATCATGAAGGGCAGTTTCAAAATATTATCCGTCAACTGATTGGAAACCAATTGACGTATGAAAGGGCTCTGGGGCTCTTAAGCAGACTGCTTGAAGAGGAAGTCATTTCAAGGCGTGAGGCGGCGATTATTCGAACGGTAGTTCATCCGGAAAGCTTAGAAAACGACGTTATAGATTCAGATCTGCTTAGGGCACATATTATGAAGCGTATTTTAACGACTCTTAGTCGAGAGGATTTAAGCTAACTTAAAAGGGGGAGAGGCAGAATGCTTTGCCAAAAATGTCAGATGCGCGAGGCAAATGTTCAAATTACGAAAATGGTGAATGGGAAAACCCAAAAGCTTTATCTATGCGAACACTGCGCTCATCAAACGCATGAAATGAATTTTGTGATAAATCCCGGGATTGTTCCGGACTTTTTGCAGGCCTTGTTTGGATTTACTCCTTCGACACAAAGCCAAACTCAAAACCCAACTCAGATTAAAACGCCTGAAGAGGTTTGTCCTCAATGCGGAATAACATTTTCTCAAATTACTCAGGCAGGCAAGCTGGGTTGCAGCGTTTGTTATCAGACCTTTAGCAATCAATTAGAGCCTTTGTTGCGTCGCATTCACGGCGGGGGTCAGCATGTCGGAAAGATTCCAGCCCGGCGGGGAAAGGAACTTAGAGGTAAAGTAGAACTCAAAAAACTCAAAGAGAAACTTCAGCAGCTTGTCCAGAAGGAAGAATTTGAGGCTGCGGTCCTTGTCCGTGATCAGATCAGAGCCTTAGAACAAATGAAGGGAGAGGAGGAGTAATGCAAAGAAAAGAGCTTTTGGCCGGACAAAGCGCCTGGCTGAAAGAAATCAGCAATTCGGCAGTCGTCCTAAGCAGCCGTGTACGGTTAGCCCGTAATTTAGAAAATACTCCTTTTCCCCATGTTTTATCACCTGAGGAATCGCGCAAGGTTGAAGAAATAATTTCAAAGGTTTTACAAAATCTCGTCATTGAGGGTGACCAGCTAACCTATTTTTCACTTCAGGATTTGTCCTCAATTGAACAGCAAGTTCTGATTGAGAAACATTTAATCAGTCCGGGATTTCTTCATTCAAGAGGTTCTCGCGGAGTTGCGCTGACGCAGGATCATCGTATTTCGGTTATGATCAATGAGGAGGATCACATTAGACTGCAATCGCTCCTTCCAGGCAATCAGCTGCGGGAGTGCTATCGTATAGCGAATTTATTGGATGATGCCATTGAAGAACAGCTTGATCTGGCCTATCTTGAAGCACGAGGCTATCTAACAGCTTGTCCTACAAATGTCGGAACCGGAATGCGCGCTTCAGTTATGGTGCATTTACCCGCACTCGAAATGACGAAGCAGGTGGAACAGATTTTGGGGTCTCTCACCAATCTCGGATTAGCCGTACGAGGGCTTTATGGCGAAGGGTCACAAGCTTATGGGCATCTCTTCCAAGTATCTAATCAAATCACCTTAGGGCAGAGCGAAGAGGATATTTTGACTCATTTGGAAGCGGTTACCGGGCAGGTTGTTGAGCATGAGCTTCATGCTCGTGAATCCCTCAAAAACGGAATGAAATTAGTTTTAGAGGATCAGGTCTGGAGGGCACGGGGGACATTGGAAAATGCCCGTTTGCTCACCTCAGAAGATGCCATGCATCTTTTGTCCTTAGATCGCTTGGGCGTTGATATGGAGCTATTACCCCGAACGACTAAGACCTTTCCTATGCTTTTGGTCGATTCGTTACCCGGTAATCTGCAATATATCATGAATCGAGAATTAGATCCCGGGCAGAGAGATGAGGAACGTGCCCGTATCATAAGGGAAGCTTTGAGGAATATAAGTATACAGGATAAAAAGGAGAGTGAATAACGAGATGCAACAGAGATTTACGGAAAGAGCGGTTAAAGTCCTGGGTTTAGCACAAGAAGAAGCTAAACGGATGGGACATAATGTAGTAGGAACAGAGCATCTTTTGCTGGGGCTGGTTGGAGAAGGAGAAGGAATTGCCGCCAAGGCCTTGACTGGAATCGGAGTTGAGCTCGAAAAAGTACGGGAGCAAATTGACTCTCTCGTTGGCGTAGGTCAGCCTTTTGAAGGGGAAGTCGGTTTTACCCCTCGTGTAAAAAGAGTACTTGAATTGGCTAATGATGAGGCGCGCCGCCAAGGTGTAAATTATGTGGGAACAGAACATCTGCTGCTTGGGCTTTTGATGGAGGGAGAAGGGGTTGCGGCTCGAGTGCTCCTCAATATAGGTGTGAGCCCTGAAAAGATCTGGAAACAAGTCATTCGTTTACTTGGCGGAGAACCGGACGACCTTCCGATGCCTGCAGCCGCTAATTCCGCACCTAACGGAAAAAGCCAAGGCCCGGCAAGTACCCCGACGCTTAATGAATTCGGCCGAGATTTAACTCAGCTTGCCCGAGAGGAGAAACTTGATCCTGTAATCGGCCGAGAAAATGAACTCCAGCGGGTCATTCAGATTTTAAGCCGTCGTTCAAAGAATAATCCTGTGCTTATCGGCGAACCTGGTGTAGGAAAAACGGCAATTGCCGAAAGTTTAGCTCAGCAGATCATACGCAATAAAGTCCCTGAAACTTTGGCCAACAAACGGGTTGTAACCCTGGATATTTCCTCGGTTGTCGCCGGAAGTAAATACCGTGGAGAATTTGAAGAGCGCTTAAAAAAGGTTATGGAAGAAATCCGCGTTGACGGAAATGTCGTTATCTTTATTGATGAACTTCATACGCTCATTGGGGCAGGGGCAGCCGAAGGGGCAATTGATGCAGCAAACATTCTTAAGCCTGCTTTAGCTCGTGGAGAACTGCAATGCATTGGAGCAACAACACTCGATGAATACCGAAAATATATTGAAAAAGATCCGGCTTTAGAGCGGCGCTTCCAGCCGATTATGGTCGGTGAACCTACTGCTGAAGAGGCTATTGAGATTTTGAAAGGGCTTAGAGATCGCTATGAAGCGCATCACCGAACTGAAATTACGGATGAAGCGATTGAAGCTGCCGTACGTTTATCCGACCGCTATATTTCAGACCGTTTTTTGCCGGATAAAGCGATCGATTTGATGGATGAGGCTGCTTCACGAGTACGCCTTAAAACCTTTAACGCACCGCCTGATTTAAAATCCCTGGAAAGCGAAATTGAGCGTTTAAAGAAGGAAAAAGAAGCTGCTGTTTTAGCTCAGGAATTTGAAAAAGCTGCGGAGATACGGGATCAAGAGCACAAATTGCGGGAAGATCTGGCACAGCAGCGTTCGCAATGGGAAAGCAAGCGTGATGTGAATAAAACCTCCGTCACAGCTGATGATATTGCTCAGATCGTAGCGAGCTGGACAGGGATTCCTGTGAAAAAAATCGCTGAAGAAGAGAGCGAACGCCTCTTGCATCTGGAAGAGACCCTTCATAAGCGGGTCATTGGCCAAGATGATGCGGTTGCCGCTGTTTCCCGCGCTGTACGCCGGGCACGTGCTGGATTAAAAGATCCAAAACGGCCGATTGGTTCTTTTATTTTCCTTGGACCAACAGGCGTTGGAAAGACAGAACTTGCACGTACCTTAGCTGAAGCACTCTTTGGCGAGGAAGATGCGATGATTCGAATTGATATGTCCGAGTATATGGAGAAACATGCAGTATCTCGCTTAGTCGGAGCGCCTCCAGGATATATCGGTCATGATGAAGGCGGTCAACTGACTGAGGCCGTCCGTCGGAGACCCTACAGCGTCATTTTGCTTGATGAAATCGAGAAGGCTCATCCGGATGTCTTCAATATTCTGCTGCAAGTGCTGGAGGATGGACGTCTCACAGATACGAAGGGCAGAACTGTAGATTTTCGCAATACGGTCTTGATTATGACCTCAAATGTCGGAGCATCCTTCCTTCATAAAGAGGCCATGGGTTTTGCAGCTCGCCGCGATGCAACAACAGAGTATAAGAATATGCGTTCCAATGTTATGGATGAATTAAAAAAGACCTTCCGCCCTGAGTTCTTAAATCGTATTGATGAGCTTGTGGTCTTCCATTCACTTCCTTCAGAAGCTTTAATCCAAGTGACTGAAATCTTAATAAAACAAGTTAACAAGCTTATGAAAGAACAAGGTTTTGATCTTGAAGTAGAGAAGAGCGCTCTCGAGCTTATTGCCAAGGAGGGCAATGACCCAACTTACGGAGCCCGTCCTCTGCGCCGTGCGATTCAGCGCCTGATCGAAGATAGTTTGTCTGAAAAGATTTTACAGGGTGGATTTAAGGCCGGAGATCATGTTCGTGTCGAAGCAGAAGATGGAAAGATGAAGTTTACAAAAGTTTCCTAACTAAAAGCCGATCCGACTGTACTTTGATGAGTGCAGCCGGATTTCATTTTGTAATATTTAGTTTTTCGAAGGAAATAGAAGCTGCGTTAGCGAAGAAATAAGAGAGGAGGGTGCTATGAAGACGAAAATCCTTTATCGATGTTCGCAATGCGGTTATGAAAGTCCGCGTTGGATGGGTAAATGTCAAGAATGTGAAGCATGGAATACCTTCGAAGAAGTGATTAATCAGCCGAAGACGAATAATTCATCTTCGGCAAAGGCCCGAAAATTCTCTGCCAAAAAGCTCTCCGAAGTAATGTCCGGAAACAGTGATCGAATCGTCACTCGAATACAGGAATTTAATCGAGTTCTTGGAGGCGGAATCGTAAAAGATTCGCTGACAATTCTTACCGCTCGACCGGGTGCGGGCAAATCGACTTTGCTTTTACAGGTTGCTGATGATGTAGCCGCTCAAGGTTATAAGGTGCTTTATGCCTCAGCAGAAGAAAGCGAGAGCCAGATTAAAAATCGGGCGGAACGGATTTTGAAAGGAAATCAGCGTAATATTTGGCTTTGTTCAGATACGCTGTTAAACAATATTTTAGTTTCAGTTGAGGAACTCGATCCGGATTTAGTCATTATCGACAGCATCCAAACGTTTATTCTGGAGGAGTATAATTCTCGTCCGGGCTCTCCTGTCCAAACGATGGAATGTGCAAATGAATTGCTGAGAATTGCTAAGAATCCCGAAAGGCCTCGGGCAGTGATCATGGTCGGACAAATGACTAAGGAAGATGAAATGGCCGGTCTCAGGGCACTTGAACATTTAGTAGATACGGTATTAATCCTGAATGGTGAGAGCGGGGAAGAATTGCGAGCTGCCTGGTGTTCCAAAAATAGATTCGGGAGTACTGGGGAGATTGGCTTTTTTGCGATGACTGAGCAGGGAATGTTATCGATTGATAATCCTTCAGAGTTTTTTATGACCTTGCGCCCGGATGGAGAAGAGGTCTGTGGAAGTACCCTGACCGTGGTTAAAGAAGGAACCCGCCCTATTATTGTTGAGGTTGAGAGCCTAGTTTCTAAATCCTATACGCCCTACCCTTCCAGAATCTCAGAGTGTTTACGCAGAGATCAGTTGAATACCTTGATTTCCATCCTCGAACAACGTGGGAGAATCGATTTATATGATAAAAATGTCGTCATCAAAACCACGGGTGGTCTGCAACTTAAGGAGCAGTCAGTTAACCTGGCCGTGATATTGAGTATTGTTTCTTCGGTAAAAGATGTTCCCATCCCCGGGGATTGCGTCTTTGTTGCCGATGTGGGGCTCACCGGAGAATTAAAAAAGGTTCCGGCTCTTGAAGCACGAATTCGTGAACTGGATCGGATGGGCTTTAAGAAAGTGTATATTGCCCAAAACACCTTAAAAAAACCGCTGCATTTAAATCAGATTGAAGTGATTGAGCAGGGGCATTTACGGGAGGTTATTGATTTGATACTGAAGAATAGAAATTAAAGAAGTTTAAGCTTTAAAGACAAAATTAAGGGAGGTATTTTATGGTTCCACAAAAAAAGAAAGCTATGGCAAACAGAATTCGCAAATATCTTTTTTTGACCGTTGGAGCGGTGCTGGCGTCCATTGGTTTAGAAATTTTCTTGGTTCCCAATAATATCATCGATGGAGGAATAAACGGAATATCCATTATCTCCAGCTTTTTGAGCCACTTTTCCTTAGGATTATTTATCTTTATCTTTAATCTTCCTTTTCTGGTTTTTGGATATTCCCAGATTGGGAAAACCTTTGTTGTTTCAACGCTATACGCCATTATCGTGCTTTCCCTCGGAGTAAGTTTTCTCCACCCTGTACCTGGCTTAACGCAAGATCCATTGCTGGCAGCAGTCTTTGGCGGAATCATTCTGGGAATAGGCGTAGGGATGGTGATTCGGTATGGAGGTTCCTTAGATGGAACTGAAATCGTTGCGATTGTTCTTTCCAAAAAGACGGCTTTTTCTGTAGGGGAAATCGTGATGTTTTTTAACTTCTTCATTTTAAGCAGTGCAGGTATTATTTTCGGCTGGGATCGCGCAATGTACTCTCTTATTGCTTACTTTATTGCTTTTAAGATTATTGATTTAACAATTGAAGGGCTTGATGAATCAAAAGCCGTTATTATCGTGTCCGACCGGACTGAAGAAATAGCCGAGGTTCTTATGGCGCGTCTTGGCCGCGGAGTTACTTATTTAAAAGGAAAAGGCGGCTATAGCGGAGAAAGTAAAGGCGTTTTATACTCAGTCGTGACCCGTTTGGAATTGTCAAAATTAAAATCGATTATTGATGAAATTGATGAAGAAGCGTTTGTTACTGTTCAGGACGTCCATGAGGTCATGGGCGGGCGATTCAAGAAGCATGCAATTCACTAAGCAAGTTATTTATGAAATATAAAAAAGCTGACAAGCTTAGGGTTTAAACTTGTCAGCATATAAGCACATATCAGAATTAACATTTGTCTGCCTATAAAGGTTAAACTGATTTTTAAGTTAAATTGAAAATGGTCAGCGTTGAAAGCTTTTTCTCTTCTTTAGCGATAATTTCATCAAGAGAAAGTCCAAGTGTATTCGCTAAGGCAGCGATATAGAAGAGTTGCTTGCCGAGTTCAGTTTCTATGATATCCCTGCAATTATCACAGAGTTTTCCATCGAGTTGGCTATTCAGGAGTTCCTTTAAGTCACTAAGGCTTACATCCTCGGGGAGAGGTTTCTTGTGTGCATCGATTCCAAGGCAACCACAGTTGGTTACGGATTTTACAATAGCTCGATTAACACGGGCAGATGCCTCCTGTCCCTTGGATAGAATATCCAAGATACTTTGATGCCGAATAAGCAGTGATTTAACGCTATTTTGGAAATGGTCCGTGAGTTCATCCATGGGCTCGATTCTCAACTCCTTTCTGTCTCCTTCATTATAGCGATGCGTTAGGGCAGTTGTCAATTTTCTACATCCCTGACAAACTCAAACAACGCAAAATCGGCCAAAATAATAATTATTAATTGTAAAGCTAAGGTTAATTGACACCTAAGGCATGTCTATGATAAAATTAAAAATTTTTGACCCCTATACTAAAGATTGCTATAATACAAATTACAGGGGGTGGATAGAATGTTTGGAATTGGCGATAAAGTCGTTTATCCAATGCATGGCGCCGGTGTGATCGAAGCGATTGAAGAGCGGGAAGTTCTTGGCGAATTTCGACAATATTATGTTATGCATATTCCGGTTGGAAATATGAAGGTCTTTATTCCTCTAAATAATGTGGATCAGCTTGGAATTCGTCAGATAATCTCTAAAGCTGAGATTCCAGAGGTTTTTAAAATTCTTGAAAATGAAAGCCAATTACCCGCCCTTGCCTGGAATCGAAGGTATCGCGCGAATTTAGATCGAATTAAAAGCGGCAGTATATTTTCTGTTGCAGAAGTGGTTCGCAGTCTTTCACAGCGTGATCGAGAAAAAGGGCTTTCCGCCGGAGAAAAGAAAATGTACGAAAATGCCTCCCAAATTTTGATCAGTGAGCTTATTCTCGCAGAGGAGTCAGAAGAGGAAGATGTACGCCGAAGACTAAAGGGATTACTTGTCTAAGATTGACGTTTATTCGTATTTCAAGCAGGTTGAAACTAATTGGTAAATTAAAGTATAATGATTGAGACTTTTAGTTAAAATAACATTAAATTAATAAAGGAGGTGAAGCGATGATTCGCAATTTAGTTCGCGGGATCATCACCCTGTTATTTGGCGGGCTCGGGTTTTATATTGATTACGCCATTCTTAATCTTAATCTGCTGCATTTTCTGCAATCTTTCGGATGGCAATTATCACCCATTTGGACTTATATCGCAATGATCATTCTTTTTGCGGCATTTGGCTTTTTAATCGCTCCTGCATGTATTCGTTGGTTCCTTGTTTTGATGAGGTGGTTGGATACTCGGTTAACCAAGATTCCAATTCACGATTTGGTAGGCGGAGCGATCGGAGTCATTATCGGACTTGTAATCGCGAGTTTATTAAGTGATGCAATTTCTCGAATTCCTATCATTGGACCTGTTTTATCTATCCTGCTCAGTCTTTCTTTAGGATACCTTGGTCTACTTATCGGTGTAAAAAGAAAAGAGGAAGTTCTCGGTTTTCTCAATGTTTTACCCCGATTAAGAGGTGAGAAAAACAAAGAAATAAAGACAGAGCGCTTTACAGAACAAGTTGCCCCTAATTATAAGATATTGGATACAAGCGTTATTATTGATGGGCGCATTGCGGATATTGTAAAAACAGGTTTTGTTGAAGGAACTCTTTTAATTCCAGGTTTTGTTTTAGAAGAGCTAAGGCATATCGCAGATTCCTCAGATCTATTGAAAAGAAATCGGGGTCGTCGCGGCCTGGATATTTTAAATCATATTTCTAAGGAAACAGCAATAAAAGTTGAAATCTACGAGCAAGACTTTGAAGAAATCGCTGAAGTGGATAGTAAACTTGTACGGTTGGGTCAGATTCTTGGAGCTCCTGTTTTAACCAACGATTATAACCTAAATAAAGTGGCTGAACTGCAAGGCGTAAAGGTCTTAAATATTAACGAATTAGCAAATGCCGTAAAACCAGTGGTTCTTCCGGGTGAAGAAATGATTGTTCAGGTTATGAAAGAAGGAAAAGAACCCGGCCAAGGAGTAGCTTATCTTGATGATGGTACGATGATTGTCGTTGACACAGGGCGGCGTTATATGGGGCAGCAGCTTACGATCCTTGTAACGAGTGTTTTGCAAACGGCTGCCGGCCGGATGATCTTTGCAAAGCCTAAAGCGGCGACAGAAAAAAAGATGATTGGCCGTTTAGCGACGGATGAGGTGGACCTTCTTGGCTAGCTTGGGTGTTGTGATTCCTGCTGCAGGACAGGGGAAAAGGATGGGAGCCTCTGGAAACAAGTTGTTTTTAATGCTTGCTGACCGGCCGATTTTGGCTCATTCCTTAAAGCTGTTTGAAGACTCTTCCAATGTTTCGGAAATTGTCGTTGTTGGGTCAGCAGAAGATCTGCCCAAAATAAAAGAACTTGTTAGCAAATATCAATTTACTAAAGTATCTCATGTTACGCTTGGTGGGAAAGAACGTCAAGAATCAGTTTATGCGGGGGTAAGGGCTCTAAGTCCGGCGATCCAACGGGTGGCCGTACATGATGGGGCACGCCCCCTTTTAACGTTAGATCAGCTTAACCG
This sequence comes from Desulfitobacterium nosdiversum, assembly GCF_049860565.1. Taxonomy (GTDB): domain Bacteria; phylum Bacillota; class Desulfitobacteriia; order Desulfitobacteriales; family Desulfitobacteriaceae; genus Desulfitobacterium_A; species Desulfitobacterium_A nosdiversum. The sequence goes on along the minus strand of NZ_CP172056.1, from coordinate 391,052 downwards.
CTTTTTTACAGAAGCGGAAAAGTATAGGGCGGCAATCATGGTTGTTCCTGTTAAGGATACAATTAAACGTGTCGATGAAGAGGGACAGGTGCTTGAAACCCCGCCCCGCGAAAGTTTAAGAGCCGTACAGACCCCTCAAGTTTTTGAACGCGAGCTTTTGGAATTGGCTCATCGTCGGTGCATTGATGAAGGATTTTTGGGAACAGATGACGCGAGTTTAGTGGAATGGCTTGGGGAACCTGTCCACGTACTTGAGGGTTCACTGGAGAATATTAAAATGACAACTCCTGAGGACTTATGGCTGGCGGAGAGTATTCTTAAGAAAAGGTCCGATAGGGTGCGCAGTAAAATAGGGAGTGAGAAGAATTAGAGTCGGGATCGGATATGATGTCCATGCCTTAGTCGAAGGCCGCGCATTGATTCTCGGTGGGATTGAAATCCCTTTTGAACGCGGTTTGCTTGGGCATTCGGATGCTGATGTGTTAACGCATGCGGTCATGGATGCACTCCTGGGAGCTTTGGCTTTAGGCGATATTGGCAAGCATTTTCCGGATGTAGATGAACGTTTTCGAGGTATTACAAGTCTTATTTTGTTGAAAAATGTTATAAATTTAATTTATGAAAAAGGATACAAGTTAGGAAATTTAGATTGTATTATTGTTGCCCAGCGCCCGAAGCTTGCGCGTTTTATACCTGCAATGCAGGATAAACTTGCAGAGGTAATGAATGTTAAATTGGATCAGATCTCGGTTAAGGCAACGACAACGGAACATCTTGGTTTTGAAGGCCGAGAGGAAGGAATTAGTGCCCAAGCCATTGTCAGCCTAGTTAAAATTGAGGAGGAATATTAACACCATGCTTAAAGTACGTTTTGCACCGAGTCCTACAGGACCATTACATATAGGAGGCGCACGTTCCGCTCTTTTCAATTATTTACTTGCCCGGCGTGAAAATGGGGTATTTATTGTTCGCAGTGAAGATACTGACCTAGAGCGTTCAAGCCGGGAATCAGAGCACAATATTCTTGAAGCGCTGCGATGGCTGAAAATTGAATGGAATGAGGGAATTGAAGTTGGCGGGGATAATGGACCTTATCGCCAAACGGAAAGACTTGATCTATATCGGGAATATACAAAAAAGCTGATTGAAAGCGGACATGCCTACAGCTGTTATTGTTCAGAAGAGGAGCTTGAAGAAGAGCGTCAAGCCTTGATTGCTAAAGGAGAAACTCCGCGTTATCTTGGAAAATGCCGACACTTGACTGAGGAACAAAAGGCTAAGTATGAGGCGGAAGGACGTAAGCCTGTTATTCGTTTCCGCGTACCTGAGGGGCAGAAAATTGTCATTCATGATCATGTCCGCGGAGAAGTTGTTTTTGACAGCGATGGAATTGGAGACTATGTTATTGTCAAATCCGATGGAATTCCTACCTATAACTATGCAGTTGTGATCGATGATACCACGATGAAGATTACTCACGTTATTCGTGGTGAGGAACATTTATCCAATACACCGCGACAAATTTTAATCTATGAAGCACTTGATTTAAAAGTGCCTGAATTTGCTCATATTTCGTTGATCTTGAACACAGAAGGCCGAAAAATGAGCAAACGTGATGGGGATACGGCCGTTATTGATTATCAGGCGAAAGGGTATTTACCGGAGGCTGTTGTTAACTTTATTGCCCTTATGGGCTGGGCGCCGCCAGGTGAAGAAGAGTTTTTTACACTTGATGAGCTGGAAAAAATATTCTCCTTAGACCGCGTTTCCAAGAGTCCCGCTGTCTTTGACTTGAATAAACTAAACTATATTAACGCGCATTACATCAAGCAATCACCACCAGAGCGTTTAGCTGATCTCGCACTTCCTTATCTTCAAGAGATGGGGGTAATGCCCCAAGGTGATCTTTCTGAGCAGGATAGAACGTGGCTGCTTCACTTTGTACAAGCGATTGTTAATCATCTTTCCTATATGGCTCAAGTCAAAGATTATGTTCATTATTTCTATGGTTCGGAAGCTCCGGCACCTGAGGGAGAGGCTCTTGAAATTCTTCATGGTGAGCAGGTTCCTATGGTTCTTGATCTCTTTAAGAGCAAGCTTCAAGCTATGGATTCCTTAACTGTCGAGGGGACGAAAACTCTTCTCAAGCAAATCACCAAAGAGTTAAAACTCGGGGGCAAACTTGTTTATATGCCGATCCGTATAGCTCTTACGGGACAAATGCATGGACCTGAGCTCTATGATATTATTCCGCTTTTAGGAAAGGAAAATGTGATCAAACGTTTAGAAGCTATAGGCTAAATGTTACTAACTTCATGCACGATAAAATTGTGCGGTGAATAAGTTGACATTACAAGAGGGATTCCCTATACTTTAAGCAAGATTCGACCGCAAAAAAGAATATTTTTAAACGTAATGAAGGGAAAAGTAGGAAGGATCTCTCTGCAAAGAGAGGATGGATCGGTGGAACCCATCTCAGAGGAACCTTGTGAAATGCATCCTGGAACGGTACAGAAGAATTGAGTATTCAGTTCCGCAGCGGCTGCGTTAAAGCTATGATGAGGAACAGGTTTGTCCTGTTCAAACAGAGTGGAACCACGGAAATCCTTCGTCTCTGATGAGGGGTTTCCTTTTTTATTAGGCGTAGCTTTTCGCGTATCCGTTTACCTGCATCTCCGGGGCTGATTCACTTACTTTCGAGGCAGCCCTGTCAACCCTTCTGTTTTCTGGCCGTGGATTTGCCTTCCAAAGTGTCCACGACACTTTGCACGTCCATGTGTGCCGCCGCAGGTGAACCACGGCGGCGCTGAGCTAAAGCGCGAAACCCTTTCAAACAAGTGCAATAGCCTTCACGGCTATCGAGGCTTTCGGCTTCGAAAGTTTCGTTCATTATTAACGCCCCTCCGAAAAAATCGTTCACTCCTGCGCGATATAGGAGACTGGCTTAGAGTTGAGGCACGAAACTTAAGCCTTAGTCGACTTATCCTCTAGGGGAAACGCTACTTTGATATTCCATGATGATAAATTAGTTGTAAGGATGATGGATATGTTTCGTCAAATTAGAGAGGATATTCAGGTTATTTTTGATCGTGACCCCGCCGCAAGAAGCATTATTGAAGTTGTCTTGTGCTATCCGGGATTTCACGCCATTCTCTTTCACCGTTTATCTCACTGGTTATTTACTAAAAATTTAATTTTGCTTCCACGGGTAATTTCTCAAATTGCCCGCTTTCTAACTGGAATTGAAATTCATCCAGGGGCGAGAATCGGGAAGGGATTTTTTATTGATCATGGCATGGGCGTGGTTATAGGTGAAACTGCCGAGGTAGGGGACAATGTTACCCTGTATCAGGGAGTGACTTTAGGAGGAACCGGTAAAGAAAAGGGAAAAAGACATCCGACAATTGGCAATAATGTTTTTATCGGGTCAGGAGCTAAAGTTTTAGGTTCAATTAAGATTGGGGATAATGTTAAGATCGGGGCGGGTTCTGTTGTGACCAAGCCTGTTCCGGCGGATTCAACAGTTGTCGGTGTACCGGGAACTATTGTCAGACACAGGGGAATGCCTGTTAAAAACGGGGATCTCCATGTACTGGAGCTTGAACAGCTTTCAGCGGGAGAAACAGTTGACTCAGCAAAAAGAGTTGAGGATCTTCCCGATCCGGTCCAAGAAATGTTAAACTGCTTAATGGAACGTGTTAATCATTTAGAGAAAATAGTAGAAGAAAAGGAGAACCAATGCGATGTCTATAAAATTATTCAACACAATGACTCGTCAGAAAGAGGAATTTAAGCCGCGCGAAAGCGGAAAAGTTGCCATGTACTCTTGCGGCCCAACGGTCTATAACTATGTTCATGTTGGTAATGGGCGGATGCTCGTTGTGTTTGATATGGTTCGCCGCTATTTGATGTATAAAGGATATAAAGTTACCTTCGTCCAGAATTTTACGGATGTTGACGATAAGATTATTCAGCGGGGTTTGGAAGAGGGAATTGATCCCTTAGCCCTTTCCCGAAAATATATTGATGAGTATTTCAAGGATGCTCAGGCTCTAAAAATTTTGCCTGCAACAATTCATCCTAAGGCGACGGAGCATATCCGGGAAATGATTGATATTATTCAAGGACTTATTAACAATGGGCTTGCTTATGAAGTGTCTGGAGATGTGTATTTCGCCGTCGACAAGTTCCCCGACTACGGAAAGCTTTCCGGCAGATCCCTTGAGGATATGCAAGCTGGAGCTCGTGTAGATGTGGATGAACGTAAAAACAATCCCATGGATTTTGCGCTTTGGAAAAAGGCGAAACCGGGCGAACCTTCTTGGGCAAGTCCCTGGGGTCAAGGACGTCCGGGCTGGCATATTGAATGTACGGCTATGTCGCTAAAGTATCTTGGAGCAGGTTTTGATATTCATGGAGGCGGAGGAGACCTCGTTTTTCCGCATCATGAAAATGAAATTGCGCAATCAGAAGGTTATCTGAAGGGTAAAACTTTTGCTCATTACTGGATGCATAATGCTTTTCTAACCATTAATCAACAAAAAATGTCTAAATCCCTGGGAAACTTCTTTACTGTTCGAGAGATTTTGGAGCATTTTCCGGGAGAGGTGGTGCGTTTTTATTTATTAAGCATCCATTACCGGAGCCCCTTGGATTTTGACGATGAAAATCTTAGAATGGCGCAGAAAAGTTTAGAACGTCTCCAAACGAGCATTCGTTTGGCAACCGAAGCATTGGGAAGAAAGGGAGATAAAGCGATTCAGCCGGAGGCTGATCAGGAGCTTTTAGATGCTGCTCAGGCGGCATGCCAAGGCTTCGCTGAGGCAATGGATGATGACTTTAATTCATCCCTTGCCTATGCCAGTCTCTTTGAACTCGGAAAGAAGATCAATGCTCATCTTCAGGTTTATCCCTATACATCTGAAGGTCTAAAGAAGGCACGGGAAACTCTGCTGGAATTAGCAGGTGTACTCGGGTTTGATTTAGAGCATCCGGATTCTCTAGCGGGAGAAACGGATAAGAAACTGGATAAAGCCATGGCAATACTTTTAGCTGTTCGGTTAAAGGCACGCCAGAAAAAGGATTGGGAAATGGCCGACTTTATTCGAGATCAGTTAAAGGAGATGGGAATTGCCCTTGAGGACACACCACAAGGAGCACGCTGGACTATAAAGCCAGAATAAAAGGAGGAAGGGGCTTTGCCCATTCAAACGTCAAGAGGTTGGCAGGAAATGAATGCTCTAACCCTTGCTTATCTAGGGGATGCAGTCTACGAGCTGTGGGTTAGGACGCATTTGCTTGAATTAGGATGTGAAAAGGTGAAAGAATTACACCATATCGCTATTGATTATGTCCGAGCATCAACCCAAGCCAGATTATTGCAAAAGCTTATGCCTGATTTAACGGAGACAGAAAGCCAGGTAGTGATGCGTGGAAGAAATACGAAAGGCAGTCATCCGAAAAGTACAGATGTTATTACTTATCGGCATGCAACGGCATTCGAGGCACTGGTAGGATATTGGCAGCTTACCGGACAAATAGAGCGAATGGAATGGGCTTTTCATCAAACCGATGCTGTTGTTGCAGATTTTAAGGCTGCAAGCACATAATAGACTAATGGAGAGAAAGAGGGGTAAAGTTATGAACGTAGAGTTAATTCAATATACGCCGGAACCGGAAAAAGTCGTTGCAGCTGCAGCGCGTTTATGTTATTCTTCCGATCCTGTTCCAGAACTCATGGAACAGCTTACGGATGAAAAAATTGCAGGTTTTGTACGAAGACTGCGTTCAATGGGACATCTTTCTACCTTTGAACATGTCAGCTTTCAATTCTCAATTGACGGTGTCTCACGGGCCCTTTCTCATCAGCTTGTTCGACATCGGATCGCCAGCTATTCACAGCGTTCGCAGCGTTATGTAAAGGAAGCAGGATTTGACTTTGTGACTCCACCGAGTATTCAACGCAATCCTGAAGCTTTAGAGCGGTTCGAAAAGGTTATGAAAACGCTGCAGGACGAATATCAAGAACTTGTCGCTGTTGTACCTGCTGAAGATGCGCGCTATATTCTTCCCAATGCCTGTACAACTTCGCTTATGGCGACCTTTAATGCTCGTTCCCTGCTTAACTTTTTTGAACATAGAACATGTATGCGGGCACAATGGGAAATTCGGCAGCTGGCAGAAAAAATGCTTAAGCTTGTTAAAGAAGTTGCCCCTAACCTTTTCGCACAGGCTGGCCCCACATGCGTAACCCAAGGGGTTTGCCACGAAGGAGCAATGAGCTGCGGACGAATTAAGACGCTCACGAAGTAATTCATTTGATCGAGTGGTTATTCTCGTATTTAACTTTCGTATGTGGAATGTCGGTACCGCTTTGACCACGGTCGCTTGGGACGCTCGCAGACCGAACTAAAGCTCAGAAGTTGGGTTCCGGCAGGATACCCTCCCAATTCGCCTTCCTTGGCTCACGGTCGGCCGCGCACATCGTGTGCGCGGTCCTGCCTCCGCCCGACTTCTTCGCTAAGTTCGATGAGCTGCTTGCTTTAAGCCGCTTCCTTAGGCCAAAGCGGTACCTGCCAGGATCTTCTGCGAATGGCTTGGGTAAGGTTTTTCGGGAATACTAGAGAAGACGTGACAGAATTACTTAAGCGAATACCCGTGATGCCACCGAATGATTTTGATTTACAAGAGGGAGCGACTTTTGAGCGAGCGGCTGCCAAACTTCGCGAAAAATACGCAGCGGAGACGGGTTGGAAACAGGACGTTTCCAACTGGCCAGTGAGCAGCGATGGCACATGGACGCGCCAAGTGCAGAGTGCGCCATGGATGGCAATAGCAGCTCTGCGAGCGATTTGGCCAGGTCCTGTCGGAGCGAAGGATTTGAGCGTTAGTTTGGCCCGCAAAGTGAATTGAGTGACCGATGTAAAGCAAAATCATGGAGAAATATAATCATAATTCACCTTAAGGAGTAATGCTCATGAACGACGAAATAGTCTACGGACGCAACTCCGTCGGCGAACTTTTAAAAGCGGATAAACCCATAAATAAAATCTTGTTTCAATCGGAAGGAACGGGTACACATTACCAAGAGTTAATTGAACTTGCCCGCAACAAAAGAGTTCCTTTTCAGTTTGTTGAAAAATCTGCCTTGGACCGCTTAACCGGACATGCTAAACACCAAGGGGTGCTGGCCTATGTTGCTCCAAGAGAGTATGCAGAAGTTGAGGATATTTTAAATTCAGCTCGTTCTAAAGGGGAAGATCCGTTTATTCTTGTGTTAGATGAAATTGAAGATCCTCATAATTTAGGAGCACTTATCCGGACAGTAGATGCTGTTGGCGCTCACGGAGTCATTATTCCCAAAAGGCGCAGTGTCGGCTTAACAGCAACTGTGTCTAAAACTTCTGCGGGAGCCGTTGAGCATGTATTAGTTGTCCGAGTAACTAATCTGGTTCAAACCCTCGAAGAACTAAAAAAAGAGGGCTGCTGGATCGCGGGAGCGGAGGCCGGAGGAACCGAAGCCTTTTCTTTAGATCTAACAGGACCACGAGTATTAGTTATCGGAAGTGAGGGTAAGGGAATAAGCCGATTAGTGCGCGAAACCTGCGATGTCATGGTCAGCTTGCCTATGAAAGGAAAAATAAATTCCTTGAATGCGAGTGTCGCAGGCTCTGTTCTCTTATATGAAGTTCTTCGGCAACGCCAATTTAAGGGTTAGAAGTGCCAAAGAACAACAAAACCTCCTAAACTTCGCCTTGAGCTTTTCTTGGCTCTCGGTTATAATGAGAATGTTCTTGCATGGGGACAAGAGCGGTATTTGTGAATTACCATCTTCATCACCATGATACGGGAGGGATCGCTTTGAGTTTTAATGCCCAACCTGAAGAAACAGAAGGGTGCGATATAACAGAGATCATAGCGGATGAAGAAATCGTAGGGCTGGCTAAAGAAGGCGATGCCTCAGCACTCGAATACTTGATCAATAAATATAAAAATTTTGTAAGAGCTAAAGCGCGATCCTACTTTTTAATTGGAGCAGATCGTGAAGATATTATCCAAGAGGGTATGATTGGTCTTTACAAAGCAATACGAGATTTCCGGGGCGATAAGCTCTCTTCATTCCGGGCTTTTGCCGAATTGTGCATTACACGTCAAATTATTACAGCAATAAAAACAGCAACAAGGCAAAAACACATTCCCCTTAACTCTTATGTATCGCTAAATAAACCAATATACGACGAAGACTCGGACCGGACTTTGCTTGATGTTATTTCTGGAACGCGGATTACGGATCCGGAGGAACTCATTATCAGTCAGGAAGAGTTCGATGATATTGAAGAAAAAATGGGCGAAATACTGAGTTCTTTAGAGTGGAAAGTTTTGATGTCATATCTAGAAGGCAAGTCTTATCAAGAGATTGCGGTTGATTTGCATAGACACGTTAAATCAATCGATAATGCTCTGCAGCGTGTAAAGAGGAAGCTTGAACGATACTTGGAGAGAAGAGACGGTTAGTTAAAGAAGACCAGGGCCGGATACATAGGTTTCTGGATTTTCAACATAAGCTTCTTTGATTTTTTTGTTTAGCCATGGAATCATGGAAGAATTTGCTGGCTCGAAAGAGTATACTTTTATTAATATAAAGTATATACTATAATACGTACTGTCTAAGTAATATCGCGGGGTGGAGCAGCGGTAGCTCGTCGGGCTCATAACCCGAAGGTCGTCGGTTCAAATCCGGCCCCCGCAACCAAGCAAGAATACTCCGTAGAAGACTCTACGGAGTCTATTTTTATACCAACAAACACATTGAGTTTTCTTTAAAGAGCAAAAGAAGGACTTGTGATTATCAAGGGGTTGCGGTACAATAAGATTGTAAATGAACGAGACAGCTCAGCTGTCTTATTTATTTTATTTATAGTTAATCAGGGCAATTAGTTGTCCTTTATCTTCTATTTCTTGACAGGGCTAGTCACTTGTGATAAATTATTTGAGCATGGATTAAATCCGGAGTCATATGTTTTTGTCCAGGGAGGTGTTCATAAATGCGTGTCGCTCTTAACTTGGCGTGTACGGAATGCAAAAATCGTAACTATGCAACGATGAAAAATAAGAAAAACAATCCAGATCGTCTTGAGATTAAAAAGTATTGTAAGTTCTGCAAGACTCATACAACTCACAAAGAAACAAAATAATTTTTTTTGTGTTTTTCGGCTGTACGCCGGGAAGCGTTGTCGAGCAGGGTGGTCATATGTCTTGTAAGGATGTGATGGTATGGGCGCTGTAAAAAAACCGACGAATACTCAAGCCCAGACAGAAAAGGCTTCGGAGTATTTTAAAGGAGTAATAAACGAGCTTAAAAAGGTACAATGGCCGAATCGCCGACAACTCCTGACTTATACAGGTGTCGTTTTAGTGACTTCAGCTATCGTGTCGGTATTGCTCTGGGTTGTCGATAGCGGACTGAGTTTCGTATTGACAAAAATGCTCGGATAGCTTTTGAACAGGTTGCCCCGAGACTTGGCAAGGAGGTTCGGGACTGGCATTAGCGGTTCCCGTTTTGAATCATGGCAAAAAATTGGTATGTCATTCACACCTATTCCGGATATGAGAATAAGGTGAAAACGAATCTTGAAAAACGTGTGGAATCCATGAATATGGAGGACAAAATCTTCCGCGTACTTGTTCCCATGGAGGATGAGATCGAAATCAAAAATGGGAAGAAGAAGGTTGCCAAGCGCAAGGTATTCCCAGGTTACGTTCTGGTAGAGATGGAAATGACAGACGATTCCTGGTATGTTGTCCGCAATACTCCAGGGGTAACCGGCTTTGTAGGGACAGGTGCAAAACCGATTCCGCTGCTAGAGCATGAGGTCGTGAGCATTTTGCGGCAAATGGGCGTCGAGGAAGTACGTACTCATGTTGATTATTCCATCAATCAAAGTGTTCGTGTTGCATCAGGTCCGTTCAAAGATTTTGTCGGCGTGGTACGCGAAATCTTGGAGGACAAAGGCAAACTAAGAGTTTCTGTTTCGATGTTTGGTCGGGAAACTCCTGTTGAACTTGATTTTGCCCAAGTCGAAAAAATCGACTAAGCAGATAGAATTACCCTATTAAGGAGGTGTTAAGCATGGCAAAAAAAGTTGTTGGTTTGGTAAAATTGGCGATTACTGCTGGTAAAGCAAATCCGGCACCTCCGGTTGGTCCTGCTCTTGGTCAGCACGGGGTCAATATTATGGCCTTCTGCAAAGAGTACAATGAGCGCACAAAGGATCAAGCGGGACTTATCATTCCGGTTGAAATAACCGTCTATGAGGATCGCTCCTTTACCTTTATTACTAAGACCCCGCCGGCTTCTGTATTATTGAAGAAGGCAGCGAATATCAATTCTGGTTCATCCGAGCCTAACCGTAAAAAGGTGGCAAAGGTTAATAAAACGAAAGTCCGTGAAATTGCGGAATTAAAGATGCCGGATCTGAATGCTGCAAGTGTTGAGGCTGCGATGAGAATGGTTGAAGGTACTGCTCGCAGCATGGGAATTGAAATCATCGAAGGTTAATTCGATGTGTGGGAGGGTAATACCCGAACAACCACAAGGAGGTATAAGAATGGCCAAAGTAAGTAAGAACTATCAAGAAGCTGTAAAAGCATTTGACCGTAATGCTCTTTATGAGCCAGCAGAGGCTTTAGCTATCGTTAAAAAAGTTGCGAAAGCTAAATTTGATGAAACAGTAGAAGTTGCTATTAAGCTTGGTATTGATACACGTCATGCCGATCAGCAAATTCGCGGAGCTGTAGTGCTTCCCAATGGCACAGGTAAGACACGGAGTGTCCTTGTCTTTGCTAAAGGAGAAAAAGCAAAAGAAGCTGAAGCTGCCGGCGCAGACTATGTAGGTGCTGAAGACATGATTGCCAAGATCGAGCAAGGTTGGTTTGATTTTGAAGTTGTTGTTGCTACACCGGATATGATGGGTATGGTCGGTAAGTTGGGTCGTGTACTTGGTCCTAAGGGACTTATGCCAAACCCGAAGACCGGAACTGTTACCTTAGATGTAACTAAAGCAATCAAAGAAATTAAAGCCGGTAAAATTGAATACCGTGCTGATAAATCTGGAATCATTCACGCTCTGATTGGCAAGGTATCCTTTACCGAACAGCAGTTAGCTGAGAACTATAAGACTCTTGCAGAAGTTCTGTATAAATCAAAGCCTGCGGCAGCTAAGGGGCAATATGTCCGCAGCGCTACTGTCTCTTCAACAATGGGACCCGGCGTGCGGATTAACCCAGTCAAAGCGCTCTGATTTTTATAGATTTAGAAAAAAGGTTTCTTGACAGAATTACACAGATAAGATATACTCAGCAAGAATTAAATATCTTCCCACTGTAGACAGCAGGAGCTGAAAGGCTTAATATCCTGCCGAGGTTGGAGAAATTGTTCCATGAATAAATATGGGCATTCTTAACCTCTGCAGATGCGGAGGTTTTTCGTTTGGTGAGTTAAATCTGTGGAAGGAGGTGGACTATCGTGCCCAATATCGAAGAAAAAGCACAAGTTGTTTCGGAAATTAAAGAGAAATTCCAAGGATCCACAGGAGTAGTCATTGCTGATTATCGTGGAATGACTGTTTCTCAAGTAACCAAACTTCGTGCTGACTTGCGTCAGGCCGGCGTTGAATATCGTGTATTTAAAAATACTCTGGTTCGCAGAGCCGCTCATGAAGTTGGAATTGATGGTTTGGATTCTATCCTTGAAGGTCCAACCGCTGTTGCTTTTAGTGCTGATCCGGTTGCTCCGGCTAAGGTATTGTCTGAGTTTGCTAAAGATGTGAAGACCTTTACCATTAAAGGCGGAGTTGTTGAAGGCAAAATCATTGACCCTGATGGTGTGAAAGCACTTGCTGATCTCCCTTCCCGCGAAGTATTGCTTGCGCAAGTTTTGCGTGGAATGCAGGCTCCGCTGGCAGGTATGGTCAATGTACTTCAAGGCCCTATTCGCAAGATGGGTTATGCTTTAGAAGAAGTGCGTAAGCTTAAAGAAGCCCAAGCATAATTAAATTTTGAATTCGAGGTTCAATTAAATCACCACATAAAATTCTCTGCAAAAGAGACTAAATTATTAAAGTTTAAAGGATATTTAAGGAGGAAATTTTAACATGTCTAAAACTGCTGAAATTCTCGAAGCCGTAAAAGGCTTAACTGTACTCGAACTCGCTGAGCTTGTCAAAGCTTTTGAAGAAGAATTTGGTGTTAGCGCCGCTGCTCCTGTTGCTGTAACTGCTGCTCCTGGCGCTGCCGCTCCTGCTGCTGCTGCTGAACAAACTGAATTTGATGTAATCCTTACTAGTGCTGGCGGATCCAAAATCAACGTTATCAAAGTTGTTCGCGAAGTAACCAGTCTTGGTCTGAAAGAAGCTAAAGATCTTGTTGATAATGCTCCTAAAGCGATCAAAGAAAAAGTCAGCAAAGATGATGCTGAAGCTATTAAAACTAAACTTACCGAAGCTGGCGCTACAGTCGAAGTTAAATAAGTTTAACTTTATAATAAAAAAGATGCTTATCCGAATGGGTAGGCATCTTTTTTATTATAAAGTTATGATTAAATTTATTTTTTTTTGGCTTTTACATTTGTAATACAAATTTTAATTACAGGTTTTTATTTTTTATTCATTTTTTGCTTGACAAAATTAAATATTCTTGTTATCCTTAATAACTGTTACGTTACATAAAATACGTATATTATCCAAACTATACCATCTCAGAAATGGCATAGAAAGTCCGTAATGAGGAGATTATCATTTGATCAATTTTATCTCACGAGAGGGATCTCCATAAACATCGAAGCGAGGTTTTAAAGTAAGGCCTTGCTTTTGGTTGTTTATGTCTAAATATTATTTCCTCGGGCGAGGACATAACACTTGAGGGGTGAAGCGTAAATGTTCTATCCTGTTAAGGTTGGGACTCGGGAGCGCTGGAGTTTTTCCAGAATCCGTGAAGTTCTCGACATGCCAAATCTAATTGAAATTCAGCAGAACTCCTATCAGTGGTTCCTTGATGAGGGGCTACGCGAAATGTTCCGTGACATTTCTCCAATTCAAGATTTCACAGGTAACCTAGTCTTAGAATTTATCGATTATAGTTTAGGCGAGCCCAAATATGAAGTTGAAGAATGCAAAGAACGCGACGTAACTTTTGCGGCGCCATTAAGGGTAAAGGTCCGCCTCATCAATAAAGAGACGGGCGAGGTTAAGGAGCAGGAAGTCTTTATGGGAGATTTTCCGCTTATGACGGCCAAAGGAACGTTCATTATTAATGGTGCTGAGCGGGTTATCGTTAGTCAGCTTGTTCGTTCTCCAGGGGTTTATTATGCTGAAAGCATTGACCCAAGCGGTAAAAAGCTTTACGGGGCAACGATCATTCCGAACCGCGGTGCATGGCTTGAGTTTGAGTCGGATTTAAATGATAACCTGTTTGTTCGTGTTGACCGTACACGGAAACTTCCGGCAACAGTTCTTATCCGTGCTCTTGGGTATGCAACAAATGGGCAGATTCTTGAGCTGTTTGATGATAATGAGCATATACGCCTGACTTTAGAAAGAGATAACTCGGAATCTACTGAGGAAGCACTGGTAGAGATTTATAAACGTCTCCGTCCAGGCGAACCGCCAACAGTTGACAGTGCACGTTCTTTGCTGGAAGCTTTATTCTTTGATCCTAAACGTTATGATTTAGCTAAAGTGGGAAGATATAAACTGAATAAGAAATTGAGCTTGGATATCCCGCCTGAAGTCCATCATTTGACACGCGAGGATATTATCAGCTCTCTTCGTCAGATGCTTAATCTGATGAATGGTGAAGGACATAGAGACGATATTGACCATTTGGGTAACCGCCGCCTGCGTTCAGTCGGTGAATTGCTTCAGAACCAATTCCGAATTGGTCTTTCACGGATGGAAAGAGTTGTAAGGGAACGGATGACCATTCAAGATGTGGATGTCATCACGCCGCAAGTCCTTATCAATATCCGTCCCGTTGTAGCTGCTATCAAAGAATTCTTCGGCAGCAGCCAGCTGTCTCAGTTTATGGATCAAACGAATCCTCTTGCTGAGTTGACTCATAAACGCCGTCTGAGCGCCTTGGGACCCGGTGGATTAAGCCGTGAACGTGCAGGATTCGAAGTCCGTGACGTTCACCATTCCCACTATGGACGGATGTGCCCGATTGAAACTCCAGAAGGTCCGAATATCGGTTTGATTGGATCTTTAAGTACGTATGGTCGAATTAATCCTTATGGTTTTATTGAAGCCCCTTATCGTAAAGTGGTTGAAGGCCGGGTTACTGACCGGATTGATTATCTGACCGCTGATGAGGAGGAAAAATTTGTTGTCGCACAGGCAAATGCTCCTCTTGATGAAAATGGACGTTTCCTTGAAGAAAAAATTGATGCCCGCCATGGAGCAGATTTCGTTTTAGTTTCGCCTTCTCGCATTGACTATATGGACGTATCTCCGAAACAAATGGTATCCATTGCAACGGCTTTGATCCCCTTCCTTGAGCACGATGATGCTAACCGGGCTTTAATGGGATCCAACATGCAGCGTCAAGCAGTACCTCTTCTCCGTACGGATTCCCCTTATGTTGGAACAGGTATGGAGTATAAAGCGGCTAAAGATTCAGGCGTATGTATCCTCGCCCAAAAGCCTGGGGTTATTGAACGGGCAACCGCCGATGAAATTATCATTCGGCATGAGGATGGAACACTTGAGAAGCATAAATTGCTTAAGTATCTTCGCTCTAACCAAGGAACCTGCATCAATCAACGTCCGATTGTTATGAAAGGGGAACAGGTTGAAGCTGAACAGATTATTGCAGATGGCCCATCGACAGATCATGGAGAGTTAGCACTGGGCCGGAACGTATTGATTGCCTTCATGACTTGGGAAGGCTACAACTACGAGGATGCTGTCCTAATCAGTGAAAAGCTTGTTCGTGAAGATTATTATACTTCGATTCATATTGAAGAGTATGAATCTGATGCGCGGGATACAAAGCTTGGGCCGGAAGAGATTACCCGTGATATTCCGAATGTTGGAGAAGATGTCTTAAAAGATTTGGATGAACGCGGAATTATCCGGATCGGAGCTGAGGTTCGTCCTGGAGACATTCTTGTCGGTAAAGTTACTCCTAAAGGAGAAACAGAACTGACGGCTGAGGAACGCCTCCTCCGCGCGATCTTTGGGGAAAAAGCGCGTGAAGTCCGGGATACTTCGCTTCGTGTACCACACGGCGAAGCAGGAAAGATTGTTGATGTTAAGGTCTTCACCCGTGAAAACGGAGATGAACTTGCACCTGGAGTCAATGAACTCGTTCGGGTTTACATCGCTCAAAAACGTAAAATCTCTGTCGGGGATAAAATGGCAGGACGCCACGGAAATAAAGGGGTTATTTCCAGGATCATGCGTCAAGAGGATATGCCCTTCCTTCCGGATGGCACTCCTGTAGAAATCGTTCTTAATCCGCTGGGTGTTCCGTCACGGATGAATATTGGGCAGGTTCTGGAGACACACCTTGGCTGGGCTGCTAAAACTCTGGGCGTAAAGGTAGCTACGCCTGTATTTGATGGAGCAAGGGAACAAGATGTCTTTGATACGCTCAAAAAGGCGGGACTTCCTGAAAACGGTAAGACAGTTCTCTATGATGGGCGTACTGGCGAGCCTTTTGATAACCAGATTACAGTAGGCGTTATGTACTTCCTCAAACTTCACCATCTTGTTGATGATAAAATCCATGCACGTTCAACCGGACCATACTCCCTTGTAACGCAGCAGCCTCTCGGCGGTAAAGCGCAGTTTGGCGGACAACGTTTCGGAGAAATGGAAGTTTGGGCTCTAGAGGCTTATGGTGCTGCATATACCTTGCAAGAAATTCTTACGGTTAAATCGGATGATGTTGTAGGTCGTGTTAAGACTTATGAAGCGATTGTAAAAGGGGAAAATATCCCTGAACCTGGTGTTCCGGAATCTTTCAAAGTTCTCATCAAGGAACTTCAGAGTTTAGCCCTCGATGTTCGAGTGCTTTCCGAAGACGATAAAGAGATTGAAATCCGTGAGATTGATGAAGATGTGACCGAAACGGCAAAAGAATTGGGAATTGACCTCCAGGAAGATATGCCGGTTCCTGAACTCGTTGAATCAGGCGAGGGAGAAGAAGACGAGAACGAGGACGAAGAGACCCTAGAGGAAGAAGTCTTCGAAGAAGATAACTTGGACGATTTCGAATAATTCCCAGGCGAAAGGAGAGAGAACCTTGCTAGACGTCAATAACTTTGATCGGATGCGTATTGGCCTGGCTTCTCCGGAAATGATCCGTGCTTGGTCGCATGGAGAAGTAAAAAAACCGGAAACCATTAACTATCGTACTTTAAAGCCTGAACGGGAAGGTTTATTCTGTGAAAAGATCTTTGGACCAACCCGAGATTGGGAATGTCATTGCGGAAAATATAAGCGGGTTCGTTATAAAGGTATTGTCTGCGATCGCTGCGGTGTTGAAGTTACACGTTCTAAAGTACGCCGGGAGCGGATGGGACATATTGAATTAGCTGCACCAGTATCTCATATTTGGTATTTTAAAGGGATTCCAAGCCGGATGGGGCTTCTTTTAGATATGTCTCCCCGTTCCTTGGAGAAGGTGCTGTATTTTGTTTCATATATTGTAACTGATGCCGGGGATACCTCCTTAATCAAAAAACAGCTTCTTACAGAAACAGAATACCGTGAATATCGCGATAAATATGGGAATCGGTTCGAAGCAGGCATGGGTGCTGAATCCATTAAAATACTCCTTGAAGAAATGGATTTAGACACGCTTTATGAAGAACTTCGCACTGAATTAAAAGAAGTCTCCGGACAACGCCGAGTTCGTGCGATTCGCCGTCTCGAAGTTGTCGAAGCATTTAAGGTTTCTGGGAACAGCCCTGAATGGATGATCATGGACGTTGTCCCCGTTATTCCGCCGGAGCTCCGCCCGATGGTTCAGTTGGATGGGGGACGGTTTGCAACTTCCGACTTAAATGACCTTTATCGTCGTGTGATCAACCGGAATAACCGCTTAAAACGGCTTCTTGACTTAGGTGCACCAGACATCATTGTGCGCAATGAAAAACGGATGCTTCAAGAAGCAGTCGATGCCTTGATTGATAATGGACGCCGCGGCCGGCCAGTTACCGGACCGGGTAACCGCCCTTTGAAATCCTTAAGCGATATGCTTAAAGGAAAACAAGGCCGTTTCCGTCAAAACTTGCTGGGAAAACGGGTTGACTATTCAGGACGTTCAGTTATCGTCGTTGGTCCTAACCTTCGGATGCATCAATGTGGTCTTCCTAAGGAAATGGCCCTCGAACTCTTTAAACCCTTTGTTATGAAAAAACTTGTGAATGAAGGGCATGCTCATAATATTAAAAGCGCTAAACGCATGGTTGAACGTGTTCGCCCAGAAGTATGGGATGTTTTGGAAGAGGTAATTACTGAACATCCAGTTCTTCTCAATCGTGCACCAACCTTGCACCGTTTAGGGATTCAAGCCTTTGAACCCATTCTTGTTGAAGGCCGAGCATTGCAAATTCATCCTTTAGTATGTACGGCGTATAACGCGGACTTCGACGGAGACCAAATGGCTGTGCACGTCCCTCTTTCGGCAGAGGCTCAGGCTGAAGCTCGGATTTTGATGCTGTCAGCCCATAATATCCTAAATCCTAAGGATGGCCGCCCAGTTGCTTCTCCGACTCAGGATATGGTTCTCGGTTCTTACTATCTGACGATGGAACGTCCGGGAGCTTTGGGTGAAGGGAAAATCTTTAAAGATATGGACGAGGCAGAGCTTGCCTATGAAGCTAAAGAAGTTAACCTTCAGGCCTTTATCAAGGTTCGCAAAGAAGACGGATCTCTTCTGGAAACAACAGTAGGCCGATTGATCTTTAATTCCGTGATTCCCGATGAAGTAGGGTATATCAACGAGGTTCAAGGGAAGAAGCAGCTGAACAACATTGTTGCTAAATCCTATCGTCTCTGTGGCTATCAGGCAACGGCTGACTTGCTTGACGGTATTAAAAGTTTAGGCTTTAAATACTCGACAAAGGCAGGTATGACGGTTGGTTTGGCAGATATCACAGTTCCTGAAGAGAAAAAGCAAATTCTTTCGGATGCGGATAACCAAGTTGCTAAAACTGAGCAGCAATATCGCCGCGGTCTTATCACTGATGAAGAACGCTATGGGAAGGTTATTGATATCTGGACGCATGCTACAGATGATGTCACTAAGTCTCTGATGGATACTCTCGACCATTACAATCCAATTTATATGATGGCTACATCCGGAGCCCGCGGTAATATTCAACAGCTTCGTCAGCTTGCCGGAATGCGCGGACTTATGGCTGACCCGTCTGGACGAACGATTGAGCTGCCGATTAAAGCGAACTTCCGTGAAGGACTTACCGTTTTGGAATACTTCATTTCGTCTCACGGTGCGCGTAAAGGTTTGGCAGATACGGCTCTGCGGACGGCCGACTCTGGATATTTAACACGCCGCCTAGTTGATGTTTCTCAGGATGTCATTGTTCGCGAGGAGGACTGCGGAACAACTCAGGGAATTCTCGTTGACGATATTAAAGATGGTCCTGAAGTTATTGAAAAATTAGAAGAGCGTTTAGTGGGCCGTTTTGTGCTCGAGGATGTGAAGGATCCTAAAACCGGTGAGATTCTGGCGACAACGGATCATGAGATCACCGAGGACCAGGCTAAGGAAATTGCTAAATCCTATGATCAGCTCAAGATTCGTTCTGTATTGACCTGTAAGAGCCGTCATGGGGTTTGCCGCAAATGTTATGGACGGAATCTTGCGACCGGACGTCCTGTTGAAATGGGAGAAGCTGTCGGTATTATTGCAGCGCAATCTATTGGTGAACCTGGAACTCAGTTGACCATGCGTACCTTCCATACGGGAGGAGTTGCGGGTGATGACATTACGCAAGGTTTGCCGCGGGTAGAAGAATTGTTTGAAGCCCGTAAGCCAAAAGGCCAAGCGATAATCTCTGAAATTGGCGGTAAGGTTACACTGAGCGAAGTTAAAGGGCGTCGTGAAGTTGAGGTTGTCGGTGAGCATGATGAACGTGCCACCTATTCGATTCCTTATGGATCTCGTCTTAAAGTCCACGACGGTGATCTGATTGAGGCTGGCGATGAGCTGACTGAAGGAAGCATTAATCCACACGACATGCTGAAGGTTAAAGGAATACGCGGTGTTCAAGTCTACCTTGTCGGTGAAGTTCAACGCGTTTACCGCCTGCAGGGTGTTGATATTAACGATAAACACATTGAGGTTATGGTTCGCCAAATGCTGCGTAAAGTTAAAATCGAAGAAGGCGGAGATACCAATCTCTTACCCGGTGCTTTAATTGATGTCTTTGAATTTGAAGAAGAGAATGCCAAAGCAATTACTGCCGGCGGTGAGCCTGCAGTGGCTCGCCCGGTTCTCCTCGGAATCACGAAAGCTTCTCTTGCTACCGATTCCTTCCTCTCAGCGGCTTCTTTCCAAGAGACGACCCGTGTCCTAACAGAGGCCGCCATTAAAGGAAAGGTCGACCCGCTGCTGGGCTTAAAAGAGAACGTGATCATTGGTAAATTGATTCCTGCAGGAACCGGGATGTCACGTTACCGCAATGTTAAGATTATCGAATCGGAAGAAATTTGAAATCTTGACACGTGAAATCTTGGGTGCTAAAATATCATAGTGAAATTTAATGGCATTCAATAAATAGGTCATTAAATGAGGAGGAAAGCATTTTTGATGCTTGATGAAACCTTTAAAAATTCAAAACACAAGACTGTTGGGATCAAACAAACCCAACGCGCCTTGGAAAAAGGAATTGTGCGCCAGGTATTTCTTGCGAAAGATGCTGAACATCATGTCCTGCGCCCGATTATCGAAGCTTGTCGTGCTCGGGAAGTTCAAATGATTGAGATTCCAACTATGGAAGAGCTGGGAAAGGCGTGCGGTATCGAAGTAGGCACCGCGGTGGCAGCCTTAATCGTGGAGTAATTCCGGCACGAGGTAGTTCCTATGTTATTTTTGGGAATTGCTTGCCAGATGCTGTGGCAAGCAATTCCTTTGATATTGTTTTTGCTGAGGAAGGAGGTTAAAAAATGCCGACGATTAACCAATTAATCCGTCAAGGACGCGCGAAGTTGACAAAGAAATCAACAGCTCCTGCTTTGCAATGGGGCTTGAACTCTTTAAAACGCAAGCAGTTTCCCTCAGGTGGTTCACCACAAAAACGCGGAGTATGTACTAGAGTTTATACGACTACACCGAAAAAGCCTAACTCGGCTCTTCGTAAAGTAGCTCGTGTACGTTTGACAAACGGGATTGAGGTTACCTCTTATATTCCGGGAATCGGACACAATCTACAGGAGCACTCCGTTGTTCTTGTCCGTGGAGGCCGTGTTAAGGACCTGCCAGGTGTTCGTTACCATATTGTTCGTGGTGCACTCGATACCACAGGCGTGCAAAAACGGATGCAAGCCCGTTCCAAATATGGAGCTAAGCGTCCGAAAAAAGCCGCTAAGTAATTGAACTAATTAATTAAAATTTTGGATAAAGGGGGGAAATGAATTGCCACGTAAGGGATATATCGCAAAACGTGAAGTTCTGCCCGATCCTATTTATAAAAACCGTACTGTCACAAAGTTTGTTAATCAAATCATGCTGGACGGCAAAAAAGGAACTGCAGAAGCGATTTGTTATAATGCATTTGAAGTGATTCGCGAAAAGACCGGAAAAGACCCGATTGAGGTCTTTGAAACGGCTCTAAAGAATGCGATGCCTGTGCTCGAAGTTAAAGCACGCCGCGTTGGTGGTGCTAACTACCAAGTTCCGATCGAAGTTCGCCCGGAGCGTCGTCAAACCCTAGGCCTTCGCTGGATTGTGGGTTATGCTCGCAAGCGCAGTGAAAAGACCATGGAAGAGAAGATTGCCGGAGAACTGATGGACGCAGCGAATAATACAGGCGGTTCTGTTAAGAAGAAAGAAGATACGCATAAAATGGCTGAAGCTAATAAGGCATTTGCACATTTCCGCTGGTAATGATGTTTTATTCAAGCTAACAGTGGGAATAACTACGGCAGAAAGGGGGATTATCAGTGGCAAGGCAATTTTCATTAGAGAAAACCCGGAATATCGGTATCATGGCGCACATTGATGCGGGTAAAACAACGACGACCGAACGTATTCTTTTCTATACAGGTCGTGTGCATAAAATCGGGGAAGTTCATGATGGCGCGGCTACGATGGACTGGATGGTTCAGGAACAGGAGCGCGGAATCACGATTACCTCTGCTGCAACAACCGCACACTGGAAAGATCACCGAATTAACATTATCGATACACCAGGGCACGTGGACTTCACCGTTGAGGTCGAACGTTCACTCCGTGTACTTGATGGGACAGTAGCAGTCTTTGACTCAGTCGCTGGGGTAGAACCTCAATCTGAGACAGTTTGGCGGCAAGCAGATAAATATGGGGTACCTCGTATTGCCTACATCAACAAAATGGACCGCATGGGCGCCGATTATTTTCGGGCAGTATCAATGATTGCTGATCGGTTGGGTTCGAACCCGGTTCCGATTCAAATCCCGATTGGTTCAGAAGAAAATTTTGTAGGACTCGTGGATTTGGTTAAGATGGAAGCGTTAGTATATACTGACGATTTAGGTACGACCAGCGAACACACCGGTATCCCCGGAGACTTGGTCGAAATAGCCAATGAATATCGTGAGAAACTTATTGAGGCAGTTGCCGATACGAGTGAAGAGCTCATGATGAAATATCTCGAAGGTGAAGAATTAACAGAGGCGGAAATCCGTGAAGGACTTCGCAAAGGAACAATTGCTCTAAAATTTGTTCCGGTACTCTGCGGTTCTTCGTTCAAGAATAAAGGGGTTCAACCGCTTTTAGATGCGGTTGTTGATTATATGCCCTCCCCGCTTGATGTACCTGCTATTAAAGGTGTACATCCGGAGACAGGTGAAGAAGATCATCGTAAAGCGGATGACTCAGAACCCTTCTCCGCCTTGGCCTTTAAGATCATGGCTGACCCTTATGTGGGTAAATTGGCATTTTTCCGGGTATACTCGGGAGTTCTTGCATCAGGTTCTTATGTCTATAACTCCACGAAAGGCAAACGCGAACGGATCGGTCGGATTCTCTTAATGCATGCGAACCACCGTGAAGAAATCCAAGAAGTTTACTCTGGAGATATCGCAGCTGCTGTTGGACTCAAAGACACAACGACAGGGGATACCCTGTGTGATGAAAAGAACTCAATTATCTTAGAATCCATGGTGTTCCCTGATCCTGTTATTTCGGTTGCAATTGAGCCGAAAACAAAGGCAGATCAGGAAAAAATGGGTGGAGCTTTAGCTCGCTTGGCGGAAGAAGATCCAACCTTCAAAATGCATACGGATACTGAGACCGGACAGACGATTATTGAAGGAATGGGTGAATTACACCTCGAGATTATCGTTGACCGGATGCAAAGAGAGTTCAAAGTTGAATGTAACGTAGGTCGTCCCCAAGTTGCTTATAAGGAAACGATACGCCGCACAGTTAAATCTGAAGGTAAGTTCGTTCGTCAATCTGGTGGACGTGGACAATATGGACACTGCTGGGTTGAACTCGAACCCCTTGAACCGGGGACCGGTTTTGAGTTCGTCAATAAGGTCGTCGGTGGCGTAATCCCGAAAGAGTATATTAACCCGATTGGTGCTGGTATCGAAGAAGCCATGCAGAATGGTATTCTGGCCGGATATCCCGTAGTTGATATACGTGCTACCGTTTATGATGGATCTTACCATGATGTAGACTCCTCTGAAATGGCCTTTAAGATTGCGGGTTCCATGGCCTTTAAAGCAGGTGCGCTAAAAGCTGATCCGGCAATTCTTGAACCCGTCATGAAGGTTGAAGTCACAGTACCTGAAGAGTATATGGGTGATGTCATTGGTGACATGAACTCCCGTCGTGGACGAATTGAAGGTATGGAAGCTCGTTCCGGAGCACAAGTGGTTCGTGGATTCGTACCGCTCAGTGAAATGTTCGGTTACGCAACAGACCTTCGTTCCCGTACTCAGGGCCGTGGTGTCTACGTTATGATGATGGATCACTTTGAAGAAGTACCCAAAAACATCGCTGAAGGCATTATTGCCAAGCGAACTGGGTCTAAAGAATAATATTAAGGAGTGAAAATCTAATGGCAAAGCAAAAGTACGAACGTACAAAACCCCACGTTAACGTTGGTACCATCGGTCACGTTGACCATGGTAAAACTACGACAACCGCTGCTATCACAACTGTTCTTTCAAAATCAGGTGGAGCTATTGCTACCGCTTTCGACCAAATCGACAAAGCTCCAGAAGAGCGTGAACGCGGAATCACGATCTCAACCGCACACGTTGAATATGAAACCGAAAACCGCCACTATGCACACGTTGACTGCCCAGGGCACGCTGACTATGTTAAAAACATGATCACCGGTGCTGCTCAAATGGACGGTGCGATCCTCGTTGTATCTGCTGCTGACGGTCCAATGCCTCAAACTCGTGAGCATATCCTGCTTGCTCGTCAGGTTGGTGTTAAATACATCGTTGTATGGCTTAACAAAGCTGACATGGTTGATGATCCTGAATTAATGGAACTCGTCGAAATGGAAATTCGTGAACTCTTAAACGAATATGAATTCCCTGGCGACGACATTCCGATCATTCCTGGTTCCGGCCTTAAAGCTCTCCAATGCGGCTGCGGAAAACGCGACTGTGAATGGTGCGGCAAGATCTGGAACCTAATGGATGCTGTGGATTCTTATATCCCAACTCCAGAACGTGCTACTGACAAGCCGTTCCTCATGCCTGTCGAAGACGTATTCACGATTACCGGTCGTGGTACTGTTGCTACAGGTCGTGTTGAGCGTGGTTCTGTTAAAGTCGGTGATGAAGTTGAAATCGTTGGTTTAACAGATGCTCCTAAGAAAACGGTTGTTACAGGTGTTGAAATGTTCCGTAAACTCCTCGATCAAGCTGTTGCTGGTGATAACATCGGAGCTCTTCTCCGTGGTATCGACCGTAAAGAAATCGAGCGCGGACAAGTTTTGGCGAAAACCGGAAGCATTAAACCTCATACCAAATTCAGCGGAGAGGTTTATATCCTGAGCAAAGAAGAAGGCGGACGTCATACCCCTTTCTTCAACAACTACCGTCCTCAATTCTACTTCCGTACAACTGACGTTACCGGAGTTATCACTCTTCCAGAAGGTGTTGAAATGGTTATGCCTGGTGACCGTGTAACGATCTCCTGTGAACTCATCACACCAATTGCTATGGAAGAAGGACTTCGCTTCGCTATCCGTGAAGGCGGACGTACAGTTGGATCAGGCGTTGTTGCCAATATCCACGCTTAAGATTACAAATGAAACGAGTAGGTAGATCAGAATTTGGGTCAGCCTTACTAGGGATGCCGCAGGATCATCTGCGGCATCCTGACTCGTTCTTTTTAATACTCTCACATGACGTAAAAGGTTGCCGGCTGAGGTGACTCCGCTCTCACCGGGTAATTTTTGCGCCGCATATCCGTTAATCGGAAAAATTTTAGGAGGTCATAAAATGAGCAGCGAAAAAATTCGTATCCGCCTTAAGGCGTATGATCACAAAACACTGGATCAATCCGCAGAGAGAATTGTTGATACAGCAAAAAGAACAGGAGCACGCGTAAGCGGCCCAATTCCTCTTCCAACTGAGAAAAATATTTATACGATCCTCCGTTCTCCACATGTCAACAAAGATTCACGGGAACAGTTCGAAATGCGCACTCATAAGCGTTTAATCGATATTCTTGAACCAACCTCGAAAACGGTGGATGCTTTAATGCGTTTAGATTTGCCTGCTGGCGTTGATATCGAAATTAAACTTTAAGGAAAAAGATTATAGGCTCTTTTCAAGCGCTCGGAATTCTAAAAAATTTTTTTTGGAATTCCTAAAAAGGTAGCGCTTTTTTAGAGTTTATGATATAATATTTATGTTTGTGATGTGAAACGCCCGGAGGCGTGGTATTGCGCATCGGACTTCACTCGCAATAGATAACCAAATAAACGAACGCTCTCGTGCTCTGGAATTTATTCCGGCGCACTTCAAAGTGTTCAGGAGGTGGCATTCGTGTCGAATGGAATTTTGGGTAAGAAAGTCGGAATGACCCAAGTATTTACCGAAGAAGGCAAACTGATTCCGGTAACTGTGGTCGAAGCTGGTCCATGTTTTGTGGTTCAGAAGAAAACAGTAGCAACCGACGGCTACAATGCAATTCAAGTGGGTTTCAACGAATTGCGGGAAAAATTATCGAATAAGCCGGCAAAAGGACATTTTCAAAAGGCTAATTTGAAACCTTTGCGCTGGGTTCGTGAGTTCCGCATTGATAATGTGGATGCTTACGAAGTTGGCCAAGAGATCAAAGCTGATGTCTTTACTGCAGGCGAGGCTGTGGATGTCGTTGGAATTTCTAAAGGAAAAGGCTTCCAAGGCATGATTAAGCGTCACAATGGACATCGCGGACCAATGAAGCATGGCTCTAAGTATCATCGCCGTACCGGTTCCCTCGGCGCGAAAGGCCCGGCTCGTGTATTTAAAGGCCGCTTGCTTCCAGGACGTATGGGCGGAGATCGTGTTACGGTTCAAAACCTTCAAATTGTCCGGGTTGATGCGGATAAAAATATGATCCTCGTTAAAGGCGCAGTACCTGGCGCTAAAAAAGGATTGCTCATTCTAACGCCTTCTGTTAAGGCGAAGTAACTTATAAGAAAGGAGGAATAAGCAATGCCGAAGGTTCAAGTAGTTAACATGCAAGGTTCTCCTGTCGGAGAAATCGAGCTTAATGAATATGTATTTGGGATTGAGCCCAATACTTATGTGCTCCACTCAGCAGTTGTTTCACAACTGGCCAGCCTAAGACGTGGTACGCATTCGACCCTGCTTCGGGGTGAAGTTCGCGGAGGCGGACGTAAACCTTGGCGGCAAAAAGGAACGGGTCGTGCACGTGCGGGCAGTATCCGTTCGCCGCTATTTAGAGGGGGCGCGGTGCTCTTTGGACCGAAACCCCGTGATTATGGCTTTTCCCTTCCCAAGAAAGTCCGTCGCCTGGCTTTGCGTTCGGCCCTTTCTTCTAAGGTTAACGAGCAGAAATTGATCGTTTTGGAAGATTTGAGTTTGAATGAAGCAAAAACACGCGAAATGGTAAAAGTGCTTAAAGCACTTCAGGCGGATAAAAAAGCCTTAATCGTGACTGATGAACTTAATGATACAGTTGAAAGATCGGCCCGTAATATCTGCGGAGTAAAAGCAACACCGGTTGAAGGCATGAATGTTTATGATCTCTTGCAACATGATGTTGTCGTAATGACAAAAGCTGCGGTAGCGAAAACGGAGGAGGTGTTAGCGTAATGCGCGATGCTCGTGAGGTTCTCGTACGCCCGGTGATTTCTGAGAAATCTGTAGGGATGGTCGAGGAAAACAAATACTCCTTCTGGGTTAACCCGGCTGCCAATAAAATTGAAGTCAAAGCCGCGGTAGAAAAGATGTTTAAGGTCCATGTTGAGGACGTACGGACAATAAATGTTCATGGAAAAATGAAGCGTGTCGGCCGGTATACCGGCAAAACGCCAGACCGTAAAAAAGCGATTGTTACGCTTAAAGCTGGAGATCGAATTGAAGGCTTTGCAGGTCTGTAAGTTTGACGCAAAGGAGGGAAAACCATGCCAGTAAAAGGATTTAAACCGTATGCTCCAGGTCGTCGTCAAATGACAGTATCGACCTTTGAGGAAATTACAAAAGTTGAGCCAGAGCGTTCCTTACTTATGCCAATACGTAAAAAGGGCGGTCGTAATAATGAAGGTCACCTGAGTGTTCGCCACCAGGGTGGCGGTCACAAACGGATGTTCCGAGTGATTGACTTCAAACGGAATAAGGACACTGTTCCGGCTAAGGTTGCAGCGATTGAATATGATCCGAATCGTTCAGCAAATATTGCGCTGTTGCATTATTTAGATGGTGCTAAAACGTATATACTTGCTCCGAACGGTTTGCAAGTGGGTCAAATGATTGTTTCTGGACCTGATGCTGATATTAAAGTGGGTAATGCGCTCCCCATAAAGAATATTCCTGTGGGTACCTTGCTTCATAACATTGAAATGAAACCGGGTAAAGGTGCTCAGCTCGTTCGCTCAGCGGGCGGCGCTGCGCAGCTCATGGCTAAAGAAGGCGCTTATGCTACACTGAGATTACCTTCCGGCGAAATGCGTATGGTTCACATTGATTGCCGTGCAACGATTGGTCAAGTTGGAAATCTCGATTATGAGAACATTCATATCGGTAAGGCTGGACGTTCTCGCTGGATGGGAATTCGCCCTACGGTTCGTGGTTCAGTTATGAACCCATGCGATCACCCACATGGCGGTGGTGAAGGTCGTAACCCAGTCGGACGTAACCCTGTTACTCCTTGGGGTAAACCGGCAATCGGAGCGAAAACCCGTAAGAAGAAAAATCCTTCTAACCGCTTCATTGTGAAACGGCGCAGTAAGTAGTCGAAAGGAGGCCATTAAATGAGCAGATCTCTTAAAAAAGGGCCTTATGTTGAAGAACGTTTACTCGCTCGGGTGGAAGGAATGAATACCGCCGGAGAAAAACGTGTTCTTAAAACTTGGTCCAGAAGCTCAACAATTTTTCCGCAAATGGTTGGACACACCATTGCGGTTCATGATGGACGTAAACACGTTCCAATTTATATTACTGAAGACATGGTAGGACACAAACTCGGTGAGTTTGCTCCTACACGCACCTATAAAGGCCATGCTGGCAGCGAAAAAGCCAGCGGCTTACGCTAAGGAGGAGTTAAAAAACATGCAAGCTAAAGCGATTGCAAGATATGTTCGGATCTCTCCTCGCAAGGTGCGCCAAGTGGTCGACCTCATTCGGGGCAAACAAGTGAATGATGCTCTTGCTATTCTGCAATTTACACCAAAAGGTGCTACTGAGCCTGTCACCAAGGTTCTTAAATCGGCTGTTGCCAATGCAGAACACAACTTAGAGTTAGACGCTGACGAACTTTTTGTAACGGAGATCTTTGTTGATCAAGGACCGACCTTGAAGCGCATTAAACCCCGGGCCATGGGACGGGCTGACCAAATCCGCAAGCGGTCCAGCCATATTACTGTGGTTGTCGGCGAGAAGAAGGAGGGTTAAACCGTGGGTCAAAAGGTAAATCCCAAAGGCTTCCGAGTCGGAGTTATCCGCGATTGGGAAGGCCGTTGGTATGCAGATAAGAACTACTCGGATCTCCTTCATGAGGATTTAAAGATCCGTAAGTTTATTAAAGGAAAGCTTCATCAAGCGGGTGTACCGAAGGTGGAAATTGAACGTGCTGCTAGCCGCGTTAAGGTATCGATTTCCGCTGCAAAACCGGGTATTGTCATCGGACGTGGTGGCGCTGAAGTTGAAAACCTTCGCAAGCAGCTTGAAAACCTGACCGGCAAGCAAGTCGCGGTAAACATCGTCGAAGTAAAGAAACCTGAGCTTGATGCCCAACTCGTTGCAGAGAATGTGGCTCAACAGCTTGAAAAACGTATTTCCTTCCGTCGTGCAATGAAACAAACGGTTGGCCGTACAATGCGTCAAGGTGCTCAAGGAATTAAGATTTCTTGCAGCGGACGTTTAGGCGGCGCTGAAATTGCACGGACAGAATGGTATAACGAAGGAAAAGTACCCCTTCATACATTGCGTGCAGATATCGACTATGGTTTTGCAGAAGCAAATACAACCTATGGTAAAATCGGCGTAAAAGTATGGATTTATAAAGGAGAGGTTCTTCCCGCCAAGAAGGTCGCTCAGGTGGAAGGAGGAAAATAAATGCTAGTCCCAAGCAGAGTGAAACATCGTAAACAGCACCGTGGACGGATGCATGGTGTTGCAACCCGTGGTAATAAAATTACCTTTGGTGAATATGGCTTGGTTGCTCTTGAAGCATCATGGATTACAAATCGCCAAATTGAAGCTGCCCGTATTGCCATGACTCGTTATATTAAACGGGGTGGTCAAGTTTGGATTAAAATTTTCCCGGATAAGCCGATTACTGCGAAACCCGCTGAAACCCGTATGGGTAGTGGTAAAGGAGCTCCGGAATACTGGGTTGCAGTCGTTAAACCCGGTCGAGTTATGTTTGAAATCGCTGGTATAGAAGAAGAGGTCGCACGTGAGGCATTGCGCTTAGCTATGCATAAGCTTCCAATCAGATGTAAAGTCGTGCGTCGTGATGAATTAGAGGGAGGTGACGCAAATGAAAACTAAAGAATTCCGTGATATGACTGAGGCCGAGATTCTAAAGCAAATCGATGATCTCAAAACGGAACTGTTTAATTTGCGTTTCCAACTAGCGACTGGACAGCTTGAGAATCCGATGCGGATTCGTGAAGTTCGGAAAGGGATTGCTAAAGGCAAGACCATTCTCCGCGAGCGCGAACTGAACATTAACCGTGCTTAGGGAAAGGAGGCTTTTTGACATGGAAAGAGCCCAACGTAAAGTTAAGGTTGGTAAAGTCATCAGCGATAAAATGGATAAAACGGTTGTTGTTGCCGTTCAAATTACCGAAAGCCACCCGCTTTATCATAGAATTGTTCGTCGGACAGAAAAGTACAAAGCTCATGATGAGAACAACGAAGCTCATATCGGCGATACTGTTGTTATCATGGAGACTCGTCCGCTAAGTAAAGATAAACGTTGGCGTGTCATTGAGATTACCGAGAAAGCGGTTGTTCTCTAAGACAAGCATATTGAATTCGGAAGGGGGTCAACAGGATGATCCAGGTTCAAACAAGGCTCAAAGTAGGAGATAACACTGGAGCTAAAGAGCTGATGTGCATCCGGGTGCTTGGTGGTTCTTTTCGCCGTTATGCATCCATCGGAGATGTCATTGTCGCTTCGGTTAAACAAGCAACACCAGGCGGCGTTGTTAAAAAAGGTGATGTCGTTAAAGCCGTTGTCGTTCGCACAACGAAAGAAGTAAAACGTCCAGATGGTACGTACATCCGTTTTAGCGAAAACGCTGCTGTTATCATTAAGGATGATAAGAGTCCGCGCGGAACTCGTATTTTTGGACCGGTGGCCCGCGAGTTGCGTGATAAAGATTTTATGAAAATCATTTCTCTGGCACCGGAAGTAATCTAATGACCCCATACCAATGGAGGTGAAACGAAGTGGCTGCTGTAAAGCAAAAGATACACGTTAAAAAAGGCGACTTGGTTATGGTGATCACAGGTAAGGACGCCGGGAAAAAAGGCAAAGTCCTCGAAGTATTGCCGAAAAAGGGACGTGTCGTTGTTGAAAAAGTCAATATTGTAAAACGTCATACCAAGCCGACCCAAAGTATGCCGCAAGGTGGCATTTTAGAAAAAGAAGCACCTATTGCTAGCTCGAACGTTATGTTATTTTGTCCGGAATGCAATAATGTGACTCGGGTCAGCGTTAAAGAAACTGAGGCTGGAAAAGTTCGCGTTTGTAAAAAATGCGGAGTAAACCTGCCGGATAAGCAGTAATCCAGAAGGGAGGGACCTTAGTGGCTCGTCTGAAAGATAAATACGTTCAAGAAATTGCTCCTGCTCTTCAGCAGAAGTTCAACTATAAAAACGTCATGCAAACACCTAAGCTTGAAAAAGTGGTCATCAATATGGGTGTCGGCGAAGCAATTCAAAATTCCAAGGCGATTGACTCAGCGGTTAGTGACTTGACTAAGATTGCAGGACAAAAGCCGATTGTCACTCGGGCTAAAAAATCCATCGCGGCTTTTAAACTTCGGGCCGGAATGCCTATCGGTACTAAAGTTACCTTACGCGGAGACCGCATGTATGAGTTTGTTGACCGTCTGATGAATGTGGCTTTACCTCGTGTTCGCGATTTCCGCGGCGTATCGGGTAAATCCTTTGATGGACGCGGCAACTATACTCTCGGAATTAAAGAGCAGCTCATCTTCCCGGAAATCGAGTATGATCAAATCGATAAGCTCCGTGGTATGGACATTGTGTTTGTAACTACGGCAAAGACCGATGAGGAAGCTCGCGAATTGCTTGGTATGCTTGGTATGCCATATCAACGCGAGAAGTAAGAAGGAGGGTCCAAGGGCGTGGCTAAAAAATCGATGGTTGTTCGTAATTTAGGCGAACAGAAATATGCCGTTCGCTTCCATAATCGTTGCAAACTCTGTGGCCGTCCCCATGCATATATCCGTAAGTTCGGAATATGCCGGATTTGCTTCCGGGAACTTGCTTATAAAGGTGAGCTTCCTGGGGTCAAAAAGGCCAGCTGGTAAGAGCAGTAAGAAAGGGGGAAGACTCTAGTGGCATTGTCAGATCCGATTGCAGATTTCTTGACCCGCATTCGTAATGCAGGCATGGTTTATCATGATAAGGTTGAAGTACCTGCTTCAAACGTCAAGAAAGCGCTCGCTGAAATCCTGAAAGAAGAGGGTTTCATTAAAGATTTCGAATACATTGCAGATAACAAGCAAGGACTTCTTCGCTGTTATCTGAAATATGGCCCAAACCGTGAACGCGTAATCACAGGCCTGAAACGCATTAGTCGTCCAGGACTCCGCGTTTATGCGAAGAAAGATGAGGTTCCGAAGGTCTTAGGTGGCCTGGGCGTGGCGATTATCTCCACCTCCCAAGGTATCATGACCGATAAGCGGGCTCGTCAAAATGGGCTTGGCGGAGAAGTGCTCTGCTACATTTGGTAACGATACACTACGGAGGTGCAGAGAATGTCCAGAATTGGCAAGAAGCCCGTTACGATTCCAAGTGGCGTCGACGTCAAAATAGAGGGCAATGTTGTTACCGTTAAAGGACCTAAGGGAACTTTGACGAAAGAAATGCATCCGCAAATCAACATTGCTGTTGAAAATCAAGAAGTTGTTGTAACCCGGCCGGATGATGAACCCCTGAGCCGGTCATTGCATGGATTAACTCGCTCCCTAATCGCAAACATGGTTGAAGGAGTTACCAATGGATTCAGCAAAGGCCTTGAAATGGTCGGTGTTGGATACCGTGCAACAAAACAAGGAAATAAACTCGCATTGTCCGTGGGTAAATCCCATCCAGTCGAGCTTGTTCCTTATGAAGGTATAGAAATTGAAGTTCCTGCCCCGAACAAAATCCTGATTAAAGGGATGGATAAGGAACTCGTTGGCGCATTTGCAGCTGTCGTCCGTTCACAACGCGAACCTGAGCCGTATAAAGGTAAAGGGATCAAGTATGAAGGGGAAATTATCCGCCGTAAGGTTGGTAAGACTGGTGCTAAAAAAGGCGCTAAGAAGTAAGACTTAGGCAAGGGCAAAATCTCTTGCCCATATGAAAGGAGTGAGTTCCCTTGATTACACACGTAGACCGTAAAGAAATCCGCGCTAAAAAGCATAAACGAGTCCGGAAAAACATGTTTGGTACTGCAGAACGTCCGCGTTTAGCTGTATTTCGGAGCCTCAATCATATTTACGCTCAAGTGATCAATGATGAGCTCGGTGTCACTTTAGCTGCTGCATCTTCTCTTGATCCTGAGCTTAAAACGGCTGGCGCAACTGGCGGTAATATCGAAGGAGCTTCCAAAGTCGGTGCGCTTGTCGCAAAACGAGCTTTGGATAAAGGAATTTCCGATGTGGTTTTTGACCGCGGAGGAAACTTATATCATGGACGGATTGCAGCTGTGGCTGAAGCAGCACGCGAAGCTGGCCTGAACTTCTAAGACAGGGTAAAGGAGGGAAAATCATTGGCGAAAATCGATGCGAGTAAATTAGAGTTGACTGAAAATGTCGTTCACATTGCCCGCGTGGCAAAGGTTGTCAAAGGGGGACGCCGGTTTAGCTTTAGTGCTTTGGTCGTTGTTGGAGACGGTCATGGAATTATTGGAGCTGGGCTCGGAAAAGCAGGCGAAGTTCCGGAAGCGATTCGTAAAGGAATTGAAGATGCGAAGAAAAACCTGATTCAAGTTCCTCTCACAGGAACGACAATCCCGCATGCTATTCTTGGAAACTTTGGCGCTGGATCCGTTCTTCTCAAACCGGCTGCAAAAGGTACTGGAGTTATCGCTGGCGGTGCAGTGCGTTCTGTACTTGAAGCTGCCGGTGTGCACGATATTCTTACAAAATCATTAGGATCTGCAAACCCACATAATATGGTCAATGCCACGATGGTTGCCTTAAAATCTCTAAAACGGGTAGATGAGGTTGCCAAACTCCGCGGTAAAACCGTAGAAGAAATTCTGGGTTAGGAGGGTTGGCCGTGAAAGTTAAAGTTACACTTGTAAAAAGTCCAATCGGATATTCCGAAGCACAACGCAAGGTGCTGAAAAGCTTAGGTTTAGGGAAAATGGGCTCGAGCAAAGTCCATGAGAACAACCCGAGTATTCAAGGTATGGTTCGTAAATGCGCACATTTAGTTGCGGTTGAAACGATTTCAGAATAAAAGGGGGTGTTGACAAGCATGAAATTGCATGAACTGAAGCCTGCCAAAGGTTCGACTCATGTTTCCAAACGTTTGGGACGTGGAATCGGATCCGGAACCGGGAAGACTGCCGGTAAAGGACACAAAGGTCAAAAAGCCCGCTCGGGCGGTGGCGTTCGTCCAGGATTTGAAGGCGGTCAAATCCCCTTGGCCCGTCGGATGCCAAAACGCGGTTTCACGAACATTTTCAAGAAAGAGTATGTTGTTCTCAACGTACGCGACTTGGAGCGTTTTGAAAACGACGCTGTCGTCAATTATGAAACCCTCTTTGAAATAGGGCTCATTAAGACGATCAAAGATGGTGTCAAGATTTTAGGAACAGGAGAATTGACCAAGGCTCTTACCGTCAAGGTTGACAAAGTCAGCCAAACTGCGGCTGATAAGATCGTTGCTGCTGGCGGAAAAGTTGA
The DNA here is from genome assembly GCF_049860565.1 of Desulfitobacterium nosdiversum. GTDB lineage: Bacteria > Bacillota > Desulfitobacteriia > Desulfitobacteriales > Desulfitobacteriaceae > Desulfitobacterium_A > Desulfitobacterium_A nosdiversum. The sequence goes on along the minus strand of NZ_CP172056.1, from coordinate 357,022 downwards.
GGTGGAATAAGATGATTGTCGATACTCTGAAGAATGCCTGGAAGGTTGCAGAGATCAGGAAAAAAATCGGATACACCTTACTCATGTTTCTTATCTTTCGGATCGGGGCCCATATCCCGATTCCGTTCATCGATCATAACACGTTGAAAAATATGATCGGATCGGGAAGTATTTTTGATTTCCTGGATACATTTTCCGGGGGATCCTTTAAGCGGTTTACGGTGTTTGCCTTAAGTATTACGCCGTACATTACGGCCTCGATTATTCTTCAGCTCCTTACGATCGTTATTCCGGCTTTAGAGCGCTTAGCGAAGGAAGGACAGTATGGACGAAAAAAGATTACCCAGTATACACGTTATGGAACAGTTGTTCTTGGCTTTGTTCAAGCTTTTGGTTTGACGTTTGGTCTTCGGGCAGCATTGATTATTCCAAGTCCCAGTCTTAAATGGCCGATTTACCTTCTTATTACGATCATCCTTACAGCTGGAACAGCTTTTCTGATGTGGATTGGGGAGCGTATTACGGAAAACGGGATTGGCAACGGGATATCCCTTATCATCTTTGCTGGGATTGTTGCTCGGGTTCCTGATGGTTTCAAGTATATCTGGGGACTTCTGAATGTCGGCGAAATCAATGCATTTTCGGTCATTGGCTTAATTCTGATCGGTGCTGCAATTATTGCTGGAGTCGTCTTTATTCAAGAAGGACAACGCCGTGTTCCGGTGCAATATGCTAAGCGCGTCGTTGGACGTCGTGTTTATGGAGGGCAATCATCCCATATCCCGCTTAAAGTCAACCAGGCCGGGGTTATTCCGATCATCTTCGCGATTTCTCTTCTTGCTTTTCCAGGTACGATTGCAACTTGGATGCCAGCTACATCTACCTATGCACAGTTTGTTAATCGCTGGCTGACAATGAACGGTACCATTTATTCAATACCTTATCTCATTGTCTATGCAATGTTGATCATTTTCTTTACCTATTTCTACACCGCAGTAACTTTCAATCCAGTTGAGGTTGCGGATAACATCAAAAAATACGGTGGATTTATTCCTGGATTACGTCCAGGCCGTGCTACTTCAGACTATCTCGGTAAGATTCTGAGCCGTCTGACGTTAGCCGGAGGATTATTCTTAGCGTTGATTGCTGTTCTTCCAAGCTTAATCATTGGTTTGACGGGGATTAAGAACATTTACCTAGGGGGTACATCACTCCTGATTGTTGTCAGCGTTGCTTTGGAGACCATGAAACAATTGGAATCCTTACTGATGCAGCGGCATTATCAAGGGTTTATGAAGTAAGGGGGGCATAAAGATGAGAGCAATACTCATGGGTCCACCCGGTGCGGGTAAAGGAACGCAGGCTGCGGTTCTGATCGAAAAATACCACATTCCTCATATCTCGACGGGTGACATGTTTCGTGCTGCGATTAAAGACGGAACATCCTTAGGATTGAAGGCAAAAGAATTCATGGATGCAGGGTCCTTGGTCCCTGATGAAGTAACGATTGGAATCGTTGCTGAAAGACTAGCCAAAGCAGATTGCACTAATGGTTTTTTGCTTGATGGTTTTCCGCGGACGATCGCTCAGGCTGATGCTTTGGATAAAATTCTTGTTGATCTTCATATGAAGTTAGATGGAGTCATAAATATTGAAGTGGACGAAGTTAAGCTTCTCGAACGTCTGACAGGACGTCGAATTTGCCGTCAATGCGGTGCAACCTACCATATGGTATTTAATCCTCCTAGCAACTCCGGTTCATGTGATAAATGCGGGGGAGAGCTGTACCAACGGAGTGATGACACACTTGAAACGGCAAAAAATCGCCTCGATGTTTATAACAGTCAAACCCAACCCTTGATCGATTATTATCAAGGAAAGGGTGTACTCAAAGAGATTAACGGTGACCAGGAAATCAGCAAAGTGCTGGAAGATATTCTGGCTGCTTTGGAGTAGAGCATAATGATAGAACTTAAGAATAAGGCTCAATTGGAACACATGCGAAAAGCCGGTAAAATTACTGCAGATACACTTCAAGTATTGCGGGAAGCAATACGACCTGGGATTACCACCCAGGAGTTGGACCAAATAGCAGATGATTATATCCGTAAATGCGGTGCTGTTCCTACATTCAAAGGTTACAATGGTTTTCCATACTCGATCTGCGCTTCAGTCAATGAACAGGTTGTACACGGGTTCCCGGGTTTAAGGGTGTTGCAATCTGGAGATATTATCAGTATTGATTGCGGTGCAACTTTTGAAGGCTATGTTGGCGATTCCGCCATTACTTTCGCAGTAGGCGAAATTTCTGATGAACTACAAAGGTTATTGCGAGTTACGGAAGAGTCTTTGATGCTTGGTATAAATCAAGCGTTCAAAGGGAACCGCCTCTATGACATTTCCCACGCGATTCAAACTCATGTTGAGACTAATGGTTTTTCTGTGGTCCGCGACTACGTGGGCCATGGGATTGGCAGAGTCATGCATGAAGAACCGCAGATCCCCAATTACGGGAAACCCGGACGGGGGCCTCGACTCGATATCGGGATGTGTTTGGCTATTGAACCGATGGTCAACCTGGGAACGTATGAAGTGAAGTCACTCCGTGACCACTGGACTGTTGTGACGAAGGATGGCAAAGCATCTGCCCATTTCGAACACACTATAGCCATTACGGAAAATGGCCCTGAGATTATGACTCGGAGTTAAGAGACCCGATTGAGTGCCGGAGGAGGGTTATCATGTCGAAAGAGGACGTTATTGAAGTCGAAGGAAAAGTTCTGGAGCCGCTGCCCAATGCAATGTTTCTCGTTGAATTAGCAAACGGGCACAAAGTATTGGCCCATGTCTCCGGAAAGATCCGAATGAACTTCATCAAAATTTTACCGGGCGATAGAGTTACTGTGGAGCTGTCTCCCTATGACTTATCGCGCGGAAGAATCGTATATCGGTTTAAGTAAAAGTCCAAAGGGAGGGGATTACGGTGAAAGTAAGGCCTTCTGTTAAAACAATCTGTGAAAAATGTAAAATTATCAAACGCCATGGCAAAGTCATGGTCATCTGTGAAAACCCGAAACACAAACAAAGGCAAGGCTAATTCAACTGTCCTTCCCTCGCGCGGCTGATTGGAATCAATCCAATGCAGAGAAGGGCGCTTGGAGAGCGCTTTAGCAAAAGTTTGCTGTATGTTTGGTTATAAACAATAGATGGTTTTAAAAAACAGCAATTTGGGGGTGTAAAGTTTAGATGGCACGTATCGCTGGAGTTGACTTGCCGCGTGAGAAACGTGTAGAAATCGGACTGACCTATATCTATGGAATCGGTCTTCCGACTTCTCATAAGATTCTCGCAAAGACCGGCGTAAATCCGGACACTCGTGTTCGTGACTTATCCGAAGAGGAAGTAAACCGCCTCCGGGAAGTCATTGATAAAGAATTCAAGGTTGAAGGTGACCTGCGTCGGGATGTGTCCCTCAATATTAAACGTCTGATGGAAATCGGCTGCTATCGTGGATTACGTCATCGTCGTGGACTTCCTGTCAGAGGACAACGCACGAAAACGAATGCACGGACTCGCAAAGGCCCGATCAAGACGGTTGGCGCAAAACGCAAAAAATAATTAAGGGGGGATCACCGAGATGGCCCGTAAAGTTGTTCGCACAAAACGCCGCGAACGGAAGAATATTGATAGTGGCGTAGCCCATATCAGATCTACATTTAATAATACGATGGTTACGATTACGGATACCCAAGGGAACGCAGTGTCCTGGTCCAGCGCAGGTGCGCTTGGCTTCAAAGGATCCCGTAAAAGCACGCCGTTTGCTGCTCAAATGGCAGCTGAAACTGCTGCGAAGACTGCAATGGAACATGGCATGAAAGAAGTAGAATGCTATGTTAAAGGACCTGGTGCTGGTCGTGAGGCTGCTATTCGCGCTCTCCAAGCTGCCGGTCTCGAAGTCAATCTAATTAAAGACGTGACGCCGATTCCGCATAACGGTTGTCGGCCTCCGAAACGTAGAAGAGTATAAGGAGGTGTCAATATGGCAAGATATACAGGTCCCGTTTGTCGCTTATGCCGTCGGGAAGGAATGAAACTTTTCCTGAAAGGTGATCGTTGCTATACCGGTAAATGCGCTATTGACCGCCGTGCTTATGCTCCGGGTCAACACGGTCAAAGCCGTGGTAAAAAGCCTACCGAGTATGGTATTCAGCTTCGTGAGAAGCAAAAAGTTCGTCGCATTTATGGCGTTGCTGAAAAGCAATTCCGCAGCTATTTTGATGAAGCCGCTCGTCAAAAAGGGATGACAGGTGAAAACCTTCTCCGTCTCTTAGAGCGTCGTCTTGATAACGTTGTTTTCCAATTCGGATTCGCAACTTCTCGCCCGGAAGCTCGTCAACTTGTTCGCCATGGACATTTCACGGTCAATGGCCGTCGAGTCGACATTCCTTCCTTCCTTGTTCGTACGAATGATGTTATTGCCGTAAAAGAAGGCAGCAAGAACTCTCCTCGTATTAAGGAAATTATTACGAATCTTGATCGCACTCCTCCGAAATGGCTGAGCTTGGATGCTAATGCTGCTGTCGGAACAGTCGTTGCACTGCCTGCTCGAGAAGATATTCAACTGCCTATCCAAGAACACCTCATCGTTGAGAAATATTCCCGTTAATTTCTAGCTTAGGATAGATTGATATCAAGTTCCCGAGAAAGAAGGTGCATTCCGATGTTAGAAATCGAGAAGCCCAGGATTGAATGCGTTGAGCATTCTGACGACAACACTTATGCTAAATTTGTAGTCGAGCCTCTGGAGAGGGGATACGGAATTACCCTAGGAAATTCCTTACGCCGTATTCTCCTATCCTCTCTTCCGGGGACTGCAGTGACCTCGGTGAAAATTGAAGGTGTCCTTCATGAATTTGCCACGGTACCTGGAGTTCTGGAAGATGTAACCGACATCATTCTTAACCTCAAGAACTTAGCTTTAAAAGGCTATACGGACGAGCTGAAAATTCTGCGTCTGGATGCTGAGGGAGAAGGAGTCGTTCGCGCCGGAGATATTATTACCGACGCGGATATCGAAATTCTAAACCCTGACTTGAAGATTGCCACCTTGGATAAGGATGCCCGTCTCTACATGGAGATGACGGCTGAAAGAGGCCGTGGTTACGTTTCGGCTGACAAAAACAAGAAACCGGATCAAGCGATCGGTATTATCCCGATTGATTCTATTTTCGCACCGATCTATAAAGTGAATTATACGGTTGAAGACACTCGGGTGGGTATGGTTACAGACTATGACAAACTCACTTTAGAAGTATGGTCTAACGGAAGTATTTCACCGGAAGAGGCAACAAGTCTTGCCGCCAAGATCTTAAGCGAACATCTTCTCCTTTTCATCGGTCTCACGGATAAGCTCAGCAATGTTGAGATTATGGTGGAGAAAGAAGAAGAAGGTAAAGATAAGATTCTCGAGATGACGATTGAAGAGCTTGATCTTTCGGTTCGCTCGTATAATTGTCTGAAACGGGCTGGAATCAATACGGTGGAAGAACTTACGCTGAAGACGGAAGAGGACATGATTAAGGTCCGTAACTTGGGCCGTAAGTCCTTGGAAGAAGTGGAATTCAAGTTAAAAGAGCTCGGCTTAGGGTTCCGCAAAGTCGAGGAGTAATTCGGTCAAAAGGAGGGGAACATCATTGGCTTACCGTAAGTTGGGAAGAAATATGGGCCATCGTGGTGCTATGCTGCGTAACCTCGCCACTTCCCTGTTCAAATACGAGCGTATTGAAACAACTGAAGCTCGTGCGAAAGAACTCAACGCTATAGCTGAGAAAATGATCACGCTGGGCAAACAAGGAGATCTTACTGCTCGCCGTAATGCTATGGCTTATCTGATGGAAGAAGATGTCGTGACAAAATTATTTGAAACGATCGCACCAAAATATAAAGATCGCCAAGGCGGTTATACTCGGATTATGAAAACAGGCTTCCGCCGCGGAGACGCAGCAGAGCTTGTACTTATTGAACTCGTGTAAATCACTTGCGGAAAAACCAGGTTGCAATTGAGCAGCCTGGTTTTTTTTTTTATTGTAAGCTATTGCTAAATAGAGCTACTATTTGTAAACTAAATAAAAGATGAAAGTATACAAATAATTAAATCAGCAAGGGGTTCTTTTGTGTTGTATCATCTACAGGTAAGGAATTTATCCTATAAAAATATTCTGACTCAAGTCAAATTTGAATGGAGTCAGGGAGAGAGATTAGCATTAATGGGTGCCAACGGCTCAGGAAAATCGACCTTGGCCAAGCTGCTTGCTGGGCAGATTAAGGCAGATGCAGGAGAGATATTGCTGCGTCATAACGGGGAGATTTATCCACGGGAAAAATCTCTTTCATGGAAAAATATCGGCTATGTCGGTCAGCATCCGCGGAGACATACAATAGGGGCAACAGTTGCCGAAGAACTTGGATTTGGTTTGCTAAATCTAGGTTTAAGTGCAGAAGAGGTAAAGGATAAAGTTAGAAGCTTAGCTTCACAGATTGGAATGTTAGAGCACCTGCAGCAGTCTCCATCAACTCTCTCAGGAGGGGAACGTCAGCGTTTAGTTATTGCCGCAATACTCGCTCTGCATCCCGCATTTATTATCCTTGATGAATCAGTATCCATGCTTGATCCAAAGGCTGAGAAACGTATTTTTGATTTAATCGACTCCGCAAATATCACGAATTCAGATTCAAATGTCAAGGGACTGGGTCAACTATGGATAACTCATGACCCAGAGGTTGCTTTACGCGCAGACCGACTTCTCGTGTTACAAGAGGGGAACTTAGTCGCAGAAGGTAATCCCAGCGATATTCTAAAAGACGAAAAACAATGCTTGGAGTATAGAATACGAAGCCAATCCAAGGCTTTAACACATGGATATGCAATAAATCATTCAAGTATAACCTGTCAGATGCCGCCCGTTTTGAAATGGGATAAGGCAGAATTTAAGAATAAGGTCTATGCTGATCAGACGGTAGATAAGAATCAATTTATCGGGATAGTAGGACCTTCCGGAGTGGGCAAGACAACGCTGTTAGAGAGCGCTTTGAATCTCATTAAACCGATTAAGGGTGAGTTTAAAGCCTTTGATTACGCGTCAAATCCTATTCCGATGCAAGAACTTCGCAATCGTATTCGATTGCTCCAGCAAGAAGCAGGAGAATATATTTTGGGACGTACTGTTTATGATGAAGTATTTTATACTAAAAGCAAGATTTTGCGCCAAGCAGATCGTGCAAAAGATGAAGCATATTTAAATAGTATGGCTATACCAGAAAAACAATGGCGTCGTGATCCGGAGCGATTGAGTGGCGGTGAGCGGCAAAGAATTGCCCTTGCAGCAGCTTTATCTACCTATCCTGATATCGTACTCTTCGACGAACCTATGATCGGATTAGATTGTCAGGGAAGAGAGCAATTCAGAGCATTTCTTATGCAATATAAGGATAATCATACCATTCTTTATGTAACTCATGATTTAAGTGAAATCGCAGATTTGGTCACGCGTATCTGGCTGATTGAGGACGGGAAGGTTGCTTTAGACTGCAAGATTGAGGACTTTACTAAGGAAAGAGATCGTTTTGAACGGGCAGGCGTTAAACTATAATAATTTAAGGATGAGGAGAGCATAAGGTGAATCTTGAAGTATATTATCCAGGAAAAAGTCAACTGCATAGGCTTGATGCTCGTTTAAAGGTAGCAGGGCTGATTTGGCTGTCTCTTTGGATAACCTGGAGCCCTTGGCAAAGTCTCATGACAAATACAATCGGACTTTGCCTTCTTGTTTTCTTGAGCCATTTGCCAATTCGGCTTTTCCGTTCGAGTCTTTATGCTTTTATCGGGCTCAGCCTTTTTTATATACTGACTTCAGCTTGGACTTGGAACTCAAATGGAGCTTACTGGCAGGGGTTTTGGTCTTGGTCGGGCATTGGAGCGACAGGATTATTGTTGTGGCGAATTGGTCTTATTTTTTTGCTGACACGACTATTTGTTGGGATCACTCCTCCTTTGGAACAAGGTATTGGAATTGCATACTTTTTCAATCCCGTCATCAAGGTATTTCCAAGGATCGCTGACTTTGTATTGATTTTGACCTTAACTCTTCGTTTTGTACCTGTTCTCCTTGAAGAAGCAGAGCTTCTAGGAAAAGCAAGGATGCTTAAAGGAGAATGGCCAAGGTCACGATTTCAGAGAGTATGGGAAATCAGCCGATTGATCCCCCCCCTTTTACTAACGAGTTTGAGGAGGGCCGATGAAGTTGCAGAAAACCTTCTCGCCCGCGGCTATACGGCAGGAACTTATCGGAGTATAAGCTTTGCTGAATGGACACAGGCAGATCAGAGAGGCGTATATATTCTTTTGTTTTGGCCTTTACTACTGTTTTTGAACTATTTATAAGGGCAAACATTGCACAGGCTGATGTATAGGGCAGAAAGCTGCTGTTTTGGTCCAATGATTCCGCAACAAACGGGTGATCAACCACTGGACGGGTTTAAAAAGCCGATCCCTCCTAATCGGCTGCTTTTACATGTATTCTATCGAAGGTCAAAGAAGAAATTGATCTTATGAACCTGAAAGAACCGCTTAAGAGGGTGAATGGTTAAAATATTCAAGTTATTGGGTTCACGCGCTCTTAACATTGAAAACTTGACGGCATACATGGAACCCTATATTATTTTTCTGAGGGTATGTGTGGGATAGTTGTTTATGAGATCCCTTATTTATTAAGTTATCTGGATGTGGTTGAATGCGTAATATACGATTGTTGATGAGCTATGATGGAACAGGCTATCATGGATTTCAAAGGCAGCCTGAATTTCATGGGCCTACAGTTCAAGGAATGATCGAAACAATTTGGAAAGAACTCGTGGGAGAAGAGATGACTGTGAATACAGCAGGCCGTACAGATACAGGAGTTCATGCTGCAGGGCAAGTTATCAATTTTCATACAGAAGCAAGAATTCCAGAGGATAAAATTCCAAAAGCATTTAATAGCTTGCTGCCCAGAGATATTCGGATATTAGAAGCACAGACTGTACCGCAAGATTTTCATGCACGCTTTTCCACCAGATGGAAACGTTATGACTACTTTATTGATAATCGGCCTATTGCAGATGTTTTTAACCGATTATATACACTTCATGAGCCAATTCCTTTACAGGTAAATTTGATGAAACGTGCTGCCCGATTGCTCGAAGGAAAGCATAATTTTAAAGCCTTCTCCGCGGCAGGAGGAGTAAGCAAAACCTTTGTTAGAATGCTCTATGTCTGCTGCATTCAGGAGAAGGAAGGACTCCTAAGGATTACATGCATCGGGGATGGTTTTCTTTATAACATGGTACGAATCATTGCCGGAACCTTAATCAGTGTAGGGAAGGGAAAAATACAAGCTGAATCGATTCCCGATATTCTTCTAAGTGAGGACCGAAAACGGGCAGGGGTTACGGCGCGAGCGTCAGGGCTGACCTTGAGTCATGTTCATTATGGAGACGAAAGTCCATTTGTTGTATATCCGGAGTTTTGCCCAATTGAAAAAAACAGTAATCATTAGAACATCGGAATAAAAAGTTGTAGAATTAAGTTAGCCTATAGGCCTAATATGAATCAATTATAGATAAGAGTAAATTGAGATAGGAGTTATTGATGAAAAGAAGTATTTCTAAGGTTCTCTTTATTTTAATTTTGAGCCTGCTTGTAGTAATAAGCGGATGTGGAACGAGCAAGACCAATTCTTCAAAACAAACGACTTCAACAACAGCTTCTTCGCAAACGCAGAATCAGGATCAGTCGGCTAATGCACCAGCAAATCAAGCAACTTCGGGACAATCAGTGAATAATACATATGGAAATGAAATGGGAGCTATGAGTATAAATGTTACCTGGGTGGATGCCAAAACAGATATGCTCAGTCCAACCGACAGCAAAACGGACGGAATTATGGATGGCCATTTTCATTTGACGCTGCAATTACCTCAGCCGATTTTAATCGAGTCCATCTTCATTCGGTATAGTGAGTTTGGAAAAGAACTTCGCTGGGATTGGATCTATAACAATCATCTGACACCCGCAGGGTATAATCTTGGAGTATATGAAAAAGGAACTCAAGTTTTACCTGCTCCTGATACGGGGTTAAAGAAATCGGGTTCAGTTGATTGGGATCTTTTTGCTGCCGGATTAAACAATGCCAAGGATAAGGATACCTTTACCTTTGATCCAGGAAGTCATTTTGAAGTTGAATTTAACTATACTACGCAAGCAGGAGAAAGAAAAAAGTGGAATGCCGAGGTAATTTCTCAGTAGGCTGTTATAAAAAATATAGCTTGTATCCTCTTTAAAGTTACGGGCCAGAATAATTAAGCTTCAGATTTTAGCTATGAATTTTAATTTTTGAATTTAAAATAGATATAGTAGTTTTAGAGCGGTTCCTATTTAAGTTTGGCAAATTCAGCTTCCGCTTTTTGCAGACAATCTTTAGCTAAGGTATAGTTATGAGCGCCTTTTGAAGCATCTGCATCAACATACCAGAAGTAGGTTTTTCCGTTATTGTAAGCTTTAACTTTTGGATCGTTCTTATCCATCGTTTCAACTTTCTTGCCCCATTCGTCGAAGATTGGCCTGAGTTCTTCTAACTTTTTACCGATTTCTTCTTGATGAGCCTTTAGCTTATCTACTGTAGGTTTAGGATCAGCATGGCAGCTTACGCATTTTTCTTGCTTGAAAACAGTCGCAAATTGGTCATAGTCTAAGGTTGTGCCGGTTCGAGCTATGCCTGATGGAACATAAGTGGCTTTTACACCGGGGACCATAAAATCATGTTTTTGACTATTGGTGATATGGCAATCAACGCACGAGAAGGTATCCTTCATATTTGAATATTTGAACGTAGGCATCGGGGTTCCGCCTTCAATAGGAACACCTTTCATCATTTCAAGCTGTGGATGATGGACTTCCCCGCCTAGTTTTAAGACTGGCTTGTCGGCAGTATGACAAACTCCGCAAGAGTCCCAGCCTTTATTTCGAAGGCTGATCATATCTTTGCCTTCAAACTTATGACAGACAATACACGTTATGCCCTCTGTCTGGTTTTCATATTTTCCGCCCTTAAAAAAGTCCGCTATCTTAGCATTTTTATCATTCAAAATTGCGACTTGGGAATGGCATTTAATACAGGTGTCTTCATAATCATAGTTAGCATCCTTTTCTTTTCCTGCGACTTGAATTGCAAAAAATTTATAGTGCTGAGTGTTTTTAACTTGATCAACCAGACTGACAACCTTCACAGGTTCAGTTTTTACTGAGGCAGGGGTTGATGTTGATGAAGCTGTTGGAGAATTGTTGCTCGTGTTTCCTCCACAACCCGCAATAGCCAGGACAAGAACCAAAGCTAAACCGATCAGAATGAGGAACCGTTTTTTACCGAGCAATTAAAAAACCTCCTTTTTTAAAATAATTAAGTATTATGGGAAAAGGATTACTTTCACCTCCTTGCACTGAATATTATTGGCTACTTAAATTTATATGACAGGTCACAAGGTTTATGTGTTATTTAAGAATTAGTTTATGGTTGAATACAGAAAGTAAGGGAAAAACCTTGACATTCAAGGACCAATTTTATAAAATACCATTATGAGTCTTTATGCTGTCTGTTTATGCCTGAGCCCCATAAAGTCAGCATACGCCGATGTGATTGAGCCCCACGAAAGCGAAAGAGACAATAGAATACGGAAAGTTTTGGAGGGAATATCATGTCCACATTCTTTGCGAAAGCGAACGAGGTGGAGCGTAAATGGTATGTCATTGACGCTACAGGCCTTGCTTTGGGTCGTTTAGCTACTGAAGCTGCACGCATCCTTAGAGGTAAACATAAACCGACCTTTACCCCAAATGTTGATACCGGGGATCATGTCATCATTATCAATGCTGACCAAGTTGTTTTAACCGGTAATAAACTCGATCAAAAATTATATCGTCATCATTCCGGTTATCCCGGTGGTTTGAAGGAAGTTCCCTATCGTAAAATCATGCAAACATTTCCTGAACGGGCTGTCGAGCATGCTGTTAAAGGTATGCTTCCTCATAACAAGTTGGGCGCACAGATGTATACGAAGCTTAAAGTATACCGGGGTGCTGAACATCCCCATCAAGCTCAACAACCCGAAACATGGACAGTTCAATAAACGGGAAGGAGGAAGAATAACTCATGGCTGCACAATTACAATATCAAGGTACTGGACGTCGGAAAAACGCAATTGCACGTGTTCGTTTAATTCCTGGTGAAGGCAAAATTACGATCAATAAAAGAGAGCTTTCCGAATACTTCGGTAAAAAGACTCTGGAAATGATTGTTCAACAACCGTTCAATGTAACGGATATGGTGGGTAAATACGATGTTATCGCCCTCGCTAATGGTGGCGGTACTACAGGACAAGCTGGAGCACTTCGCCTCGGTATTGCCCGAGCTCTTCTGAAAGCAGATATCAGTTTGCGTCCTGCTCTTAAACGGGCTGGATTCTTGACTCGTGATCCACGGATGAAAGAACGCCGTAAATACGGCTTGAAAAAAGCGCGTAAAGCGCCACAATTCTCTAAACGTTAATTATCAAGAAAACACGAAATCCTCAAACCTTTATGGTTTGGGGATTTTTATTTTTTAAGGAGACTTAATTTTGGAAATTTTAGTTTTCTAAACAGGACATCCGTCCTAGGAAGATAGGAATATGGTCCCTTGAATGAGCAGTATGAAATTGTTAGTATGAGTTATATTTGGAAATAGTACCGCAAAATTGAAACTGAGAGCAACCTTTTCCCATTTAATCTGCAATTAGTTGTGTTCGAAGGCACTGGGGCTGTAAGTGATGATGCTGTGAAACAAGCTTAACAGATACTGAATGGTCCCGGATATCTTATGACAGGTACCGGTAAATAATTTGCATACCTGTTGAAAGAAAAGGCCTTTCTTTGAGAAGAAAGACCTTTTCATTGTCGCTTAAATTTTTCTAAGGAGTCGATCCAATAAAAAAAGAAAGAAGAGAGGAAAAATGAAAAAACTTATTGGAATAATCACAGTGCTAATGTTAGTTCTTAATTCTCCTGTACTAACACTCGCTAAAGCAACTGTTGCCGGAACGTCGACATCCGTACAAGTCAAACGGTTATCAGGAAAAGACCGCTATGAGACCGCTGCTAAGATTGCAGATGAACTGGCTCTTGAAAATGGGATTGACTTTAGTAAGGGGCAAAAGCACAATACAGTGGTCCTCGCATCCGGTAATGACTTTCCGGATGCAATTGCAGGAGCACCATTAGGGCAACTCTATGGAGGACCTATTTTGTTAGTTGATCGGACTCCGGAGGCCAGTACAACGACTTTGGATTATATCCGTACCCATGTGAACCCGAGTGGCCGGGTTTTTATTCTCGGAGGCTCGGGTGTTATTCCTGATTCATTTATTCAGGTTCTTGAGAGCATGGGTTTCCATGCCGGTAATATTCAGCGAATTGGGGGGAAAGATCGAAACGAAACATCGCTGCTGATTGCCAAAAAGTTACTGAATTCAAGCCGATCAGTATTTTTAGTCAGTGATTCAAACTTTTATGATGCTCTTACCATTGCATCGTATGCGGTTTCGGTTAATATTCCGATTCTGCTTGTTTCTTCCTCGGGACTTACTCCAGAACAAAAAAGTTTTTGTGATTCGCAGATTGATGTTATAAGCGTAGGAGATATTCAAAAGACGATTACATTATCGTATCCGAAAGCCATTGGTTTTTCTGGATCCAATCGATACGATACCAACGCAAAGTGGGCTAACAATTATTTAGTGAATAAGCCGAAGGTTTTTTTGACTACAGGGGAAGATTATCCTGATGCCCTGGCAGGAGCTCTCTTGGCTGGGACATTAGATGAATGCCCGGTTATTTTTACAACACCGAACAGCTTACGGCCGGAAACGACCTGGGCACTTAATCAAATTTCTTATTACGATAAGAGAGATCAAATTGTAAATACAGATAATCAACAAGCAACGATTCCCGCAGTTATGTATCCAGAATTGGTTGTACTTGGTGGGACGGGAGCTGTCAGCGACGATGTATTAAAGCAAGCTCAACAGATTCTAAATGGTTCCGGCAATCCTAGCTCAGAAACAACTACAGTTAATTCGAGCGGCAATTTGGCCGGAAATATAGACAATGATGGTTTGGCTGCGACGCAAGGGGAGTGGCTTTACTACACCGATCTTTATTACAAAGGATCCATATATAAAGTCAGGCAAGATGGAACCGGAAAAGTAAAATTAACAGATGATGTTCCGCTTTATATTAATGTCAGCGGTGACTGGGTTTATTATAAAAATTTTAAAGATAATAAGTTATACAAAATAAAAACGGATGGTACAGGCCGGACAAAACTAAGTGATGATAATTCTGATGGAATTATGATAGCTGGGGACTGGATTTATTATATCAATGAATCGGACAACTTTTCGATTTATAAAATGAAAACCGATGGAACAAATAAGGTGAAGCTTAATGCAGATTATTCCTGGAATATCAATATCGTCAACAATACGATTTATTACACTAAAGTGTATGATGATTTTAAAATTTATCGGTTGAACACCGACGGAACCGGTGACAGCAAAGTAAGCGATCAGGCACAGGCATTTAATATGGTTGTTGCCGGCGATCATATCTATTATACAAATGTTACGGCTACAGACCGATTTGCGATTTTTACGATGAAAACAGACGGAACCGGAATAAGTAAAGTAACGAGCGATCATTCGCGCAGCTTTACTATTGATAATGACTGGATCTATTATGCCAATGAATCCGACGCTTCTTATCTCTATAAAATAAAGACGGACGGAACAAATAAAACAAAACTGAATAACAGTATCACTTCATATGTCAATGTAACTGGTGATTGGGTATATTATGTGAACAATCCGCCCAGTAATTCTCAACTCTATAAGACAAAGATAGACGGGAGCGAAGACAAACCTGTTGAATAATCATTTGAAGAATAAACGGATATAAGGGAAAAAGAGTCTTTCTCTTTTATATGGGAGAAAGACTCTTTTTATTAAAAAGGTGTCGCGAATTTACTTTTTCACAGGGACTTGGATTTCGCTGATATACTCATATTCATAATCAGAATACGCTTTGTCGGTAATGATTAGCACTAACCCGTCCCCGGCAACTTGATACCCATTTTTCTTGATCTCGTTCGTCAACTCGCTGAAATAAGTTTTTATATCCTTATACGTTCCGGCAAAAGCCATCGTAGCATACAGACCTCCAGGCTGCGGAATCGTCAAAATTGCGTCCGGAATATTATGTTCAAAGACCATGGCTATACCCTTAAAATTTGTATAATCACCATTTTCAATATTGTTTTTATCAATGACCGAAGCAAAGGGATTTAAGTAAAGCTCATCAATGCTTTTGATTTCCATGCCGAGCTTTTTAATGCCAAGTTCATGCTCTGTAAAAATATCTCCGCTCCCAAAATTAAAAAACAAAATCTGTCTTTCAGGGATTCGCTGAAATCTGCATTTCCCCATGATGTTTTTATTTAAATAATTATTTACGGTGTTAAGCATGGACTGGATATTTTTTTGTTTCTTTGTTAATTTGACAATCTCATCGTTGATATAATCTACTCTTTTTTCCATTAAGTCCAACATGGAATTTAAATCTCTGTTTTGAAAATACGTTTTTATTTCCTTCAGCATCATGCCCATACCTTTTAAATATAGAATCGATTCAAGATGAGCAAACTGCTCGATACCGTAATATCTGTAGCTGGAATTTTCATCCATATATGAGGGCTTAAACAAATCAATTTTGTCATAATACCTTAACGTCTGTGCGGAAATTCCGTGGATTCTTGCCATTTCACCGATCAGTATTTTAGGATTCATGTTCAGCACTCCTCCATATTTCTATCTGCATTTTTTTTCGTTAAACTTTTTCCGCCTTAGCATTAAGCATATTACGGTCTACGCTAGATGAGCATCTAAAGTTAAATGAGATCATCAATTCCTTTGTAAGACCCCTTTTTCTTACTCGTCTTAAGATGTATAATCTTTCCGAAAAGGATAGAACAAAAGATTGTATGTGTGTCCTTTTAATATAAAACTAAATTTAAATATTCATCTCAGAAAAGGGGAGATCTTAAAATTGAACTCTATCGATCTTAAAAACGAAAAGGACACCATTTTAGTTGCAGTTTGCGGGCTGCATATGCGTGGATATTCATTGGAAAAGCAAATGTTGGAGCATGAGGCTCAGTTTAGGTGCGAAGCATTAACGGCTCCTAAATATGAACTATTTAAGCTGCCGACGTCCCCTGCCAAACCCGGCTTAATTAAAAGGACTCAAGGAGGTGCTTCCATTCAAATTGAAATTTGGGAAATGCCGCTGAGTCAATTTGGCCATTTTGTTGCTCTTATTCCTTCTCCTCTCGGGATTGGGAAAATCGAGATGACGGATGGGTCGGAAATCTCCGGTTTCGTTTGCGAAGCCTATGCTTGTGAAAGTGCTGAAAATATTACCTCCGCAGGGAGTTGGCGAAATATCTAATCGATTGATTTTATAAATCTTACCCATAATTATAGAAAAAGCGGATTTATCTTTCAATTTATTATTGTAATGAAGTGCCTTAAGCCTTGAAAAGTATACATTATTATAATGGATTATAACAACAAAAGCTGTTGACATTATAGTAACTATAATGTTTATAATAAAGTTGTCTTAAGAAACGCGTACGGGATTTACGTACAAAGTGTATTAAGTGTAGCAAAGGCGCTGCTTGAAAATAGCAGCGCCTTTTTTATTTTTTAAAGAGGTGAAAAAGATATGATAATGATTGAAGCCTTTGTCCGGCCTGAAAAAGCGGACATCATCCTGGCCAGTCTCCAGGAGCAAGGGTATTCGGCAGCGACGCGGATCAGCGTTTTGGGAAGAGGAAAACAGAAAGGTCTTAAAGTCAAGTCAGTTTTATACGAAGAGCTGCCTAAAGAAATGATTATCCTGGTTGTTGAGGATCAAGACGAAGAAAAGGTTGTTGCGGCGATTATGAAAAGTGCCAGGAATGGTAATGACGGGACATACGGGGATGGAAAGATCTTTGTGACGCCTGTCAGTACGGCGTATACAATTAGCAGCGGCAAAGCAGAATTATAATTTTTCAATAACGGTTGGAAGCGAGGTAGCATCGAATTGAAAAAAGTCATGATCATCATCAGGCCGGAGAAATATCGTCAGACAAAAGAAGCCTTGGAAAAAGAAGGATTTAGTGCTTTCAGCGTAATGAATGTCCAAGGCCGGGGAAAAAAATCGGTCGAATTCTCCGCAGGTGACGGTAGTAATTCTGATGGAACTGAAAGATACCATCGATTTGTGACAAAAAAGTTGCTCATCGTTTATATCAATGATGAGGATGAAAGACGCTTAAGTGAAACAGTGATTGGCGTTAACAAGATGGGGCAGGCGGGTGATGGTAAAATTTTTGTTTCACCCATAAAACGCAGCATCAGAATTAGAACTGGGGAAGAAAACGAAGATGCTCTGGTTTAGAATTTGAAGTTAAATTTTAAATTAGAATTAAAGAAAGGATTGAATCGTATGAAAAAATTGATCGCCTTAATTTTATCTCTAGGGCTGCTCATTTCTCTCAGCGGCTGCGGTACGGCTCAAACGGCCGGCAGCAATGCGGGTAACAGCAGCGGCAGCTCAGCAAGCAGCAAAAAAATAACAATCGGAACTTCACCTTACCCTGCTTGGTATGTTTGGTATATTGCTAAAGAAGAAAATCTGTTCCAGAAATATGGACTTAATGTTGATTTGGTTTATTTCCCGGTATACAGTGACAGTTTGCAGGCTTTTAATACGGGAAAGTTAGACATGCTGAACATAGCTGCCTGTGATACGATTGCTCCTTATACGAAAGGGGTTAAGTTTAAGACCGTTATGATTAATGACAACTCTAATGGAGCTGACGGACTGGTTGCTAAGACTAAGTATCAAAGCATCAAAGATCTCAAAGGACAGAAAGTTGTAACGGAATACGGTACTATTGAGCACTTCTTCCTGCTCAAAGCTCTTGAGTCTGCGGGCATGAAGGAAAGTGATATTCAATATACAAATATGACCGTTAATGACAGCGGTACGGCGATGCTGTCCGGTAAAGTAGAGGCGGCCTGCGTTTGGGAACCTTCTTTGTCCTTGGCACTTGGCGGTAAAGATAATCATCTGCTTTACAGCTCAGCAGATACCCCTGGGCTCATCCCGGATTTATTGGTTGCCAGCAATGATCTAATCAGTAATAACCGTAAAGAAGTAACCAACCTGATTAATGTCTACCTGGATGCCTTAGAATTTTACAACCAAAATCCGGACAAAGCTGCAGCGGATATGGCAAAACAAGCCGAGGTTTCTCCGGAGGAAATGAAACAAATGATGGCTGGTTCCAAGCTGTTTTCCGTTAAAGACAACATTACAGCGATGACTGAAAAGCAGACCAATTATGCTTACTTGCCGTATACCTTAACCGAGACCGCAAAATTCCTTAAAAGCGTCAATATGATTGATAATGTTCCGTCTACTCCTGAGGATTTGATTGACACATCCTTTATGCAGGAAATCAGTAAAACCAGAAAAGATTTTACTCCTCCGGATACAAAAGCGTTGGCAAAAAAATAGAAAGGATGTTATCCGATGAGGAAGCTTTTCGGAATTCGAACAAAGATTAATTTAAAGATCTATAATGCGTTGGCAGCCGGAGTTTTTCTGCTAGTACTAATCCTCTGGACGGTCTTAACCGAAGGCGGCTCAGTTAGCCAAATTTTCTTACCCTCGCTTAAATCCGTATTCCATTATCTGATCAATGTTTTTGGGTCAGGGCAGATATGGCCGGACATCGGTATCAGTTTCTACCGCATCTTTATGGGTTTTGCAATTGCTGCTGCTATTGGGCTTCCCTTAGGAGTACTCGCCGGGACGTTTAGCTTTGCGGAGGCCCTTATACAGCCTTTGGCTGAGTTTATCCGGTACATGCCTGTCCCTGCCTTTGTTCCTCTGATTATGGTCTGGTTCGGGATTAACGAGAGTGCCAAGATTGCAGTGATTTTCCTTGGAACGCTTTTCCAACTCATTCCGATGGTCGCAGATACTGTCCGCGCTGTTCCGGAGGATCTGATTAACGCCGCCTACACGCTTGGAGCCAAGCGCAAGACTGTGATATGGAAAGTGATTCTTCCGGCTATTGCCCCGCGTACATTAGATACACTTCGGATTATGATGGGCTGGGCCTGGACTTACTTAACAGTTGCAGAGCTCGTCGCCGCCAACAGCGGTCTGGGTTACAATATTCTGAAGGCACAGCGCTATTTAAAAACGGATGCTATTTTCGGCGGTATTCTGATTATCGGCTTCCTCGGACTTTTAACCGACAGACTTTTTGTTCTGGCCAATAGGAAACTGTTCCCCTGGACGGAAGGAGGGAAATGATGTTCGGTAAAAAAAAGAAGGATAAGCTTGCCAATGATGCAGTCATTGAGGCACGTGTTGCCAACAGCAAGATTATGGTTAGTCATCTAAAAAAATCTTACGTTAATAAAGGTAAGGAAACGGTAGCTGTTGCGGATGCAAGCATCGAAATTCTTGATAATGAATTTGTCAGTATTGTCGGTCCATCAGGCTGCGGCAAGTCAACACTGCTGCGAATTTTAGCCGGACTGGATGAGGCCACCGAAGGAACGGCAATTGTTGATGATGATCTAATAGACGGCCCAGGCGCGGACCGGGGTATGGTGTTTCAGTCCTATACGCTTTTTCCCTGGCTTACTGTAGAAGAAAACATTCATTTTGGACTTAAAATTAAAAAAATGCCTAAAAAGCAAGCTGATGAGATTGTTGAGCGGTATCTGGAGATTATCAAGCTTACCCCTTTCCGCAAAAGCTTTCCGAAAGAACTGTCCGGAGGGATGAAGCAAAGGGTCGCGATCGCTCGGGCGCTGGCGAACAGTCCTAAGGTTCTGCTGATGGATGAACCGTTTGGGGCCCTCGATTCTCAAACAAAGTCCCAAATGCAGCTTTTAATGAGGCAGATTTGGCAGGTTGAAAAACCCACGGTCGTCTTCATTACTCATGATATTGAGGAAGCAGTTTTTCTTTCCAATAGAGTCTATGTTATGAGCGGAAGGCCGAGCGGGATTAAGGCCAACATTCCCATCTATCTGCCTTATCGGCGAACGCTGGCGATTAAAGAGACGATGGAGTTTCTGGAATACAGGCATCGAATTACATCATTGCTTCATGCGGATGAGGAAGATGATCTGTTAGAAAACTAAAGAATGCGAAGAGCCTTCTAGGGTTCCGCAGGCATAAGTCCTGGTCAGGTCCGAGAGAAGGTGCGTGCTCAAGAATAGGGGTGCGTACACGGAGGGAGAAAAACCCGGGAGAACTGATTATTTCAGCATCCCAGGTTTTTGTTTTTATCGTTTAAATTTTATTGCCAATGGATTTAAATTTGTTAAAGGAGCGGATGGTGCATGAATACAATCTGGAAGACGGTGTTGCGTCCAGGTGAGAAATGGTCAGGAAACATCGGCAGAGGTAAGCTGATTCGTTTTACGGCAGTGCAGCCAGGGGCTAATCTGGCAATGCTGCTTTATAACAGTCGGGATCTTAATGAAAAGTATAATATGCCGGATACGCTTAAAGCTCAGCATACAGCCCATCTAACGAAGGGCAATATCCTGATGAGCGATAACGGGCGCGTATTAGCGAGCATTGTGGAAGACAGCCTGGGCTGGCATGATACGATTTCTGGTATTACTACCCGTGCGCAGACGGATGAAAAATACGGACAAACCGATTACCAGCATCTGCGAAATGAATGGCTGCGCAGCGGCTATGAAAATATGAAAGTTGAGCTGGAACGCAATAGCTTGCAGCCGCGGGATCTGGTTCCGCCGGTGAATCTTTTTGCCAAGGTACAGTGCGATCAAGAGGGCGGAATGCATTATATCAGCGATCACTGCCCAAAGGGAGCAACCGTGACGCTCCGTACCGAAATGGATGTACTGCTCATCTTATCCAATACGCCCAATCCGTTAGATTTGAGCAAAGAATATCCAGCCGTTCCGGTTAGGGTGGAGGTTATGCCAGCCAGCAGCCCGGTTGATGCCTTGGATTATTGTGTGAATTATAGACCTGAAAACAGGAGAGCTTTCGAAAACACGTGGGATTATTATACTTTGCTTGATTAATGCAGGAGAGGGATGATAACATGGTCGCTTTTAACAGAACTGAGAGTGAAAGAAAAGAGTCGGAGGCCGTCTATGACAAAATCATTCCGGCAGGCGACGGCTGGATGTATGAACTTAAGCCGAATCAAGTCCTTCGTATCGTCGATTTAGAGGGGAATCAGGCTGTAGATACACTGTTTTTCGATGCGGCGAACCCTCAGGATCACTACAGTGCCACGGCAACAATTACCGCCCAGGCCAATATCTTTTTGACAACCGGATCGGTGTTGCGGGCAGAATCGGGGAAACCGCTTCTGACGATTGTCGCGGATACCTGCGGACGTCATGATACGCTAGGGGGCGCCTGTTCAGCGCAAAGCAACACAGTAAGATATGACAGGGATATTCAGTACATGCACAACTGCCGAGACACTTTTATGCTGCAGATGGCAAATTATAACGGCGATTATGAAAAACGCGACTTAGCTCCCAATATCAACTTTTTTATGAACGTACCCGTTACTCCTGAGGGAGGATTGGAATTTGCCGACGGAGTTTCCGCACCGGGCTATTATGTAGAAATGCAGGCGAAATGCCGGGTTACCGTGCTTATCAGTAATTGCCCGCAGTTAAATAACCCTTGCAATGCTTATAATCCGACGCCGATCCGCCTCTTAATCTGGGATGAATAAAGGAGTCAGAGTATGTTCACAAAAGTTTTAATCGCAAATCGAGGGGCGATTGCCTGCCGGATCGAACGGACGCTGCGCAAAATGGGGATTAAATCGGCAGCCGTGTATACCAAAGCGGATCAGGATAGTCTTCATGTTATTCAAGCGGATGAAGCGGTGCTTATCGGAGATGGTTCTGCCAAAGAAAGTTATCTGAATGCGGAATTGATTTTGAAGACAGCCATCTCCGTAGGAGCGCAGGCAATTCACCCCGGTTATGGATTTTTGAGCGAAAATCCTGATTTTGCCAGATCATGTGCCGAAAATGGAATTGTGTTTATCGGACCTTCTCCCGAGCAGATAGAATGGTTCGGTCTTAAGCATTCTGCGCGTCTTACGGCGGCCGAGGCAGGAGTTCCTTTGCCCCAAGGAACAGGTTTGCTGCAAGGATTGGATGAAGCACTTGCGGAGGCCGCACGCATTGGCTATCCGGTAATGCTGAAAAGTACAGCCGGAGGCGGCGGTATCGGCATGCGCATCTGCGAAGATGAAGAAAAGCTGCGTTCAGCCTTTGAATCCGTAAAGCATCTGGCTCAAAACAATTTTCAGGATGATGGGGTATTTTTAGAAAAATATATTGATGAGGCACGGCATATTGAGGTCCAAATCTTTGGCAACCGCAGGGGTGAAGTTATCGCCGTCGGGGAAAGGGACTGTTCGGTCCAAAGACGCAATCAGAAGGTTATGGAGGAATGCCCTGCGCCAAATCTGCCGCAGGATGTCCGGCTGCAGATGCATGAGGCGGCAGTGAAGCTGGCTAAGGCGGCAGGTTACCGTAGTGCGGGAACGGTTGAATTTCTCTATGATACGCGGGAACAGCGCTTTTATTTCTTAGAGGTCAACACGCGCCTGCAGGTTGAGCATGGGGTGACGGAAGAAATCTATGGCATCGATCTGGTGGAATGGATGGTGTTGGAAGCAGCCGAAGAGCTGGATCATTTGGAGGCCAAAGTCCTTCGTCCGCAAGGTCATAGCATTCAGGCCAGGATTTATGCAGAAGACTGCCTTAACTCTTTTGCTCCGAGCAGCGGTCGAGTAGACAGGGCAGAGTTCCCGGAAAAGGCCAGGATTGAGACTTGGATTCAGGATGGATCCGAGGTAACGACACTCTACGACCCCATGCTTGCCAAAATTATCGTGAGTGGCGAAGGCCGTTCATCGGCGCTGAAGAAACTTAAAGATGCCCTGGATCATACGAAGATCTACGGACTGACCAGCAACGTTCAGTATCTGAGAGTACTGCTTGATCGCGAAGATTATGCTGAAGCAAAGCTTAATACACACATGCTTGATGCTTTTCAGCCGGAATATCCGGCATTGGAAGTGTTGGATGGAGGCATTCAGACAACCGTACAGGATTATCCCGGACGTACAGGGTATTGGGATGTAGGCGTTCCGCCTTCCGGACCAATGGATACGTGGTCTTTTCGTCTGGGTAATACTCTGCTTGGAAATGAAAAAGGATTGCCCGGACTGGAGATGATGCTTAAAGGCGGACGTTTCCGTTTTCGGGGCGGGACATGGTTTTGTCTGGCGGGTGCCGATATGCAGGCGCGTCTTGATGGCCAAGACGTTCCAATGATGCAGCCTGTTTGGGCGAGAGCCGGTCAAGTACTGGAGCTTGGTGAAGCAGAATGTGGGATGAGAACCTATCTGCTGATTCAGGGAGGAATTGATGTTCCATATGTGTTAGGAAGTGCTTCAACGTTTACTTTAGGCGGCTTTGGAGGCTTGAATGGCCGTGCATTGCGTACGGGGGATGTGTTGGCGCTAAAACCGCAGATAGTCCAGCCTGAGATTAAGGAAGTTGAAGAAGCGTGCCTACCTCAGATTACGAATCATTGGATTATCGGGGTTATTCCCGGTCCGCATTGTACGGTTGAATTTTTGCAGCCGGATTATCTGCAGCAGCTCATATCTGTTGACTGGGAGGTCCATTTTAACAGTTCTCGTACCGGAGTCCGGTTGATCGGACCAACGCCTGACTGGACACGTCAGGATGGCGGTGAAGCCGGACTGCATCCTTCAAACATTCATGATACCGCTTATGCCTTGGGTGCCTTGGATATGACAGGAGATATGCCGATTCTGCTCGGACCGGACGGGCCCAGCCTGGGGGGATTCGTCTGTCCTGTGACGACAGCATCAGCTGAACTCTGGAAGATCGGCCAGCTTCATCCCGGCGATACGGTCTCATTTCAGCTTTTAACGCTCGAAGAAGGTCAACAGCTTCGTCAAAGGCAGGAAGAGATGTTTGCTCAAATAGCTCAAAGAAATTGGAGCTATGAAGAAAATGCGGATGGTTGGAATTTTGATGGATTGAAACTCCCCACACAAAAACATTTGTTGCCGCCTGACTACCCGATTTTATATCAGGAGGAAAAGAATCTTCCGCTGCCCGTTAAAATCCGTTGTGCGGGTGACGAATACTTACTGGTGGAATATGGCGAGATGGAGCTGGATCTCAAGCTGAGACTGCGCGCTCATTCGCTGATGCAGGCCATCCGAGATGAACAGTCGATACCGTATATTGATCTGACACCGGGTATTCGTTCGTTACAAGTCCATATCGACAGCAAAAAAATAAAACTTCAAGAAGCATGTCAAAAAATAATGGATCTGGAAAAAAATCTTCCGCCGTTGGAATCTGTTAAATTGCCTTCGCGTATTGTCGAGCTGCCTTTGTCATGGAATAATCCGGATGCGAAACTGGCCATGCAGCGCTATCAGCAGAATGTGAGACCGGATGCGCCATGGTGCCCGGATAATATCGAATTTATCCGACGGGTCAATGGACTGGACAGCATTCAGGATGTGTATCAGATTCTCTTCAATGCAACTTATCTCGTCTTAGGTCTGGGGGATGTTTATCTTGGAGCACCTGTTGCTGTCCCTCTTGATCCCCGCCATCGTCTGGTGACAACAAAATACAATCCGGCGAGAACGTGGACGCCTGAAAATGCCGTGGGCATCGGCGGAGCCTACCTCTGCATCTATGGAGTTGAGGGCCCGGGAGGGTATCAGCTTGTGGGCAGAACGGTTCAGATGTGGAACAAGCTGCGTCCGACGCCTTGTTTTGAAGAGGGAAAACCTTGGTTATTGAGATTTTTTGACCAAATCAAATTTTATCCGGTTGAAGTGGAAGAACTTGAGCAGCAGCGGGAAGATTTTCTGCGAGGAAAATTTAACGTTAAAATAACTGAAACGACTTTTGATGTCGGTGCATACTTAGCTCAGCTTGACCAGATTAAGCATGAGGCTGCCGCTTTTAAAGATCACCAGCAATCCTCCTTTAACGCCGAGCGGGAACGATGGAAAGAGCTCGGACTAGCGGAATATGTATCCGAACAGACGGTTATGCCGGATGATGACGACGCTCTGCCGAAAGGGACGGAAAGGATATGCGCTCAAATTCCCGGCGGCATATGGAAAGTATTGATCAATGAAGGTGAAAACGTCCAAAAAGATCAGCCGCTCGTGATTATGGAAAGTATGAAGATGGAATTTACCCAGACAGCTCCGTTTAATGCCAAAGTTGCTAAAGTTGTAGTCAAACCGGGAGACGTGGTGAATTCTGGGCATGTCCTGTTATGCTTGGAAGCGGAAAGGAGTGGAGATTAATGAATGGACTGCCGGAGAAGTTAACCAGAAACTGGCTGAGAGAACAATATCTTAAAAAAACTGCAAATCCGGAACAGGTTGTTACAGAAATTATTGAACGGGCCAAAGCGACGGCGGATATGAATATTTGGATTGTTCCCCCCGACATGGATTTGATCAGACCGTATCTGGAGCGCTTGGCTGGGCTGGATATTAAAAATGCACCCCTGTGGGGCATTCCGTTTGCGATCAAGGATAATATTGATCTTGAAGGAATCAAGACAACGGCTGGCTGCCCAGACTATACCTATCTGCCGTCCAAAAGTGCGGCTGTTGTAAAACGGCTGATTGATGCAGGAGCAATCCCAGTAGGGAAAACCAATCTCGATCAATTTGCTACAGGATTGGTAGGCACGCGTAGTCTGTTTGGCGAGACACATAATGCGCTAAAGGAGGAGCTGATCAGCGGCGGATCGAGTGCTGGATCAGCTGTGGCAGTTGCCAAAGGTCAGGCGGCTTTCGCTCTGGGAACAGATACAGCTGGATCGGGACGAGTACCGGCGGCTTTGAACGGGATTTATGGCTGGAAGCCAAGCTGCGGGGCATGGCCGTTAAGCGGTGTTGTACCCGCTTGTGCAAGTATTGACTGCGTTACGGTTTTTTGCCATTCATTAGCAGACTGCTTAGCAGTCGACCAAGCAGTAAGGGGGCAGGAACCCGGCGATCCCTGGTCAAAAGATTATCCGGTCCCATCGGTTAGGAAGCCGGCATATATTTATCTTCCGGAAGAAGAACCTGAATTTTACGGCCCGTTTGCTAAGGAATACGAACAAGCTTGGTATAAGGCGGTTGGTAGGATGACTCATATCTTTCCGGAGATCAAAAGGATTGACACGGCACTTTTTGCAAAAGCGGCTGCGATTCTATATGGAGGACCTTGGATCGCGGAGAGATGGGCCGACCTGCATCACTTTGTCGAGGCGCATCCCGGGAGTGTATTGCCCGTTACTGAAAAAATCCTGCGCAGCGGTGCTGATTATGATGCGGCTTCGCTATTTCAGGCCATTCATGAATTGCAATCCATAAAGGCTCAAATCAGGACTATTTTAAATGAGGGGGTCCTTGTCATGCCCACGTGCGGTGGGACTTGGACACGCGAACAGGTGCGGCAGGACCCAATCCGAACAAACAGTGACATGGGCCGCTATACCAATCACTGTAATCTGCTTGATCTCTGCGCAGCAGCTGTACCGGCTGAAGATGCAGCAGATAAACTGCCCTTTGGGATTACATTTTTTGCTCAGGCTAAAAATGAAGACTTGATATGTGGTGCTTCAGAATTATTAATCAAATGAAATAAATTAACTTGAATTGAATTTTATGGATAAAGTCTTTAAAAAGGAAAGGGAGTGGCGAAAATGAATTGCTCATTTTTCGCCACTCCCTTATCATACGTATATATTTGAGAGTTTCAGTTAATGCGATCCCAAAACGCTGTTAAGAACAAATCTTACGCTGCTCCGCACCTACTGCTTTAAGAATAAGCTCCATCGGGCAAAAGCCTGTAAGCGCAGAAATCATTAACATTGTACCTACAAGTCCGGTAAAAATTAACCAATATTGACTGACGAATACGGATAAAAGTACACTTGCCAAGACAAAAAAACCGGCAATAAGGCGAATCAAGGATCCTTTACCATTGACAACAAACATATAAGGCACACCTCCCCAGACTTTGTCAACCCCCCCGTATAGAGGGGGTATATCTAAAGAATAGGATAACGTTCACGAAAGGTCAATACTTTCTTGCTTATTAACAATAATTCTAATTATTACCAAAATTATTTAAATGAATAAAAGGGAATAGATTATCTTATTCTTTTTTGCCTTTGAAGGCATAAAACCAAGCCATTTTTCCATAAAGTTTTTTAAAAGCAGGAAAAAGGGGGATGTTTATGCGCCGAAAGAGTGATCGTTGGTTTCGGCAAGGGAAACACAAGCAGAAAAGACGGCTTGTGTTAAGCATAATTGTAATGATGATATTATTTGGTGGGGTGGCCTGGAATTTACATTCTCATGATAAGAAAATCTGGAGTTGGGTGGTAGGCAATCAAACGATCCTGATCGATGCAGGCCACGGCGGAGTTGATCCGGGGGCAGTCGGTAAAAATAACACGTTGGAAAAGGATATTACCTTAGCTGTTTCTAAACGGTTAAGGGTTCTTGTTGAACAAGGCGGCGGCAAAGCGATTATGGTTCGGGAGGAAGATGTTGACTTAGGAACAGCTCAGGGGCTGCTTAAAAGAAAACGAGAGGATCTTGCGCAGCGAATTCAGTTGGCTGAAGAAACCAAGGCGGATGTTTATTTGAGCATTCATGCCAACAGTTTTCCCAATGAGAAGTTAACAGGGGCTCAGGTCTTTTATTATTCGGATTCTGCGGAAGGGAAACTTTTGGCTCAATGTATTCAGGAACAGTTAAATCCGTTGGCCGGAGGAAAGAGAGTAGCCAAAGGAAATCAGGAGTTATTTATATTAAAAAAAGCGAACAGAGCAGCTGTAACGATTGAACTTGGGTTTTTATCCAATGCCGAAGAGGAACAAAAGCTGAATGATCCGAAGTACCAGCAGCAGCTTGCGGTGGCTATTTATCAGGGGCTTTCTAATTATCTTGGAAAGGGTCAAAATGTGATTCCGAAAACTCCGTAATCGATTCCGCGAAAAAGAAGGAAACCCTTCGCATAATCCCGAATAATTAAATTATTAGGTTGTTTGGGGAGAAATGCAGGGGGAAAGATAATGAGCTTTATGCCAATGGTTTTATTTTTACTTGGAGTAATCATTCTCATAGGAGCTTGGCGCTTAGGAAATCCTTCGAATACGAGTCCGGAACTTATAGCTGCTCTAAAAGGGGTAGCAGGGGTGAAACGGGAGATTTCTTATATACGTACAGAACTTCGGGAGACAGAAGCGCGGATCGAAGAGCATGAAAAATTGATTCAAGAACGCGAAGTTTTAAATCAGAAGACTGCAGAACTAGTTCAAACGGAAAATGAGCAAATTAAGGAAACGATTACAAATATAAAAACTCAGGAATATATGCAAAAACAAAGCTTTGCGCCTTGGGTTGAAGAAAAACAAGTACAGCCCTATTCGCTTCAAGTGGAAAAAGACGTACAAGAAGAAGTTGATAAAAAAGTAGAAATAGAATCGGAAAATGTACTAAAATCTAATCTCCGAGTTTTCCCGGATAAATACCGCTGGGTTATTGAACTTCATGAACAAGGCTGGTCTACCCTAGAGATTGCAGGCCATCTTGCAATTAGCCAAGATGCTGTAAACATGGTATTGAAAACCTATCCCAGAGGTGGACAGATATGAAGTTTTCACGCGAATACTTGCTGGGATTAGGTTCTGGCCTGATTTTAAGCGCTTTGCTTCTTCTTATCTTTCCTCCTGCATTTACGAATACTTTAGCGGATAAAAACAGTTCAGACGCTGCTGCATCAAAGGCGACAGCAGTTAAAGAAAACCCGCCGGATCAAACTTCTGAATCCTCGGCGCAAACAACAGCAAATGCTCAAGAAAAAACGTCCTCGGAGAATGCAGCTCAGGTTAAAAAGAATATTGTGATATCACCGGGTACAAGTGCCGATAAGATTGCCCAGCTTTTGCAAACCGAAGGGTTAATTCAGAAAAAAGAAGATTTTATGGCATTTGTTAAAGCCAAAAAGTTAGAAAGCCGTTTTAAAGCGGGAAGTTACGAACTTCAGACAGGGCTTTCTCTTGAAGATTTAGTGAATCAGCTTATACGATAAAGAAGTTTCTTTGAGGAACTTCTTTTTAAGTGGACCAAGTTGCGCAGATTTTATCACAGTGTGCAGAATTTGCACATCTGATTTTTTTAATATTAAAAGTATTTTTCTAAATGATCTGGAAATAGGCCATTTAAGGCTAATGGTAATCGACTGAAAAGGTGGTACGGTTTTTGCATAAATTAACGATATATTCTAAAAATATTATAGAAACGTTAAAGTGAGCATCCATACTAAGTGAAGTTACTATTTAATCACTTCAATAAGGAGGCCCTATGCGAGGTTTAAGTTTACGTGTAAGGCTAATAGTCATCCTAACACTTGCGGTTACAATACCTATCTTGGGCTCTGGTTACGTTTTAATTCAAAGAGCGGAACATACTTTGATTGCTGAAAAGGAGAGTAAATTATTTGGTATTGCTCGCTCTCTCGATATTAATCTTATAGGTGATTATAATAGCCTTCTATCCAATGAAGAAAAAGCATTACCCACGCAGCAAAAGATTTTGGTTCTCAATTCTAAATTGAAGGCAATTACGGACAAGATTGTTGCTGCTAATCCTGGTGTAGGTGCAGGCTATTATTCGAAAGATCTGGATGCGATCATTACCTATGGACCGAGCAGCGAATTTTCAAACACAATAGGGAATTCTATAGCCCAGGATCATAAAGGTCGGGAAGTCATGGCTAAAGGAGATCCTAAAGCTGTGCGTGGACAAATGGTTCGTGGAAGTATATTGAATGCTATGGTACCGCTGGAGCGTAATGGGCAAATTATTGGATATGCTTGGGCTAACGAACTGACTGAAAATGTAGATAATCAAATCCGTACTATGGAAATTGTTATGTATTTAACTCTCGGTACGGCACTATTTGTCGGTTTAATCACGGTCTTACTCCTTGCCACTAGTGTTTCATCTTCAGTCCAAAAGATCATCGCGGGTTTACGGCGTCTGCAATCCGACATTGAATACCGAATGCCGATGGCTGAAGGTGAACTTGGTGAAATAACAGCAGCGATTAATAAGATGGCCGTAAGTATAGAAAAATCGCGTTCCCATACTGAAGTGATTATGGAAAGTATGGTTGATGGAGTTATGACTATTGATAATGAAGGGAAATTAACAGAGATTAACGGTGCAGCGGAAAGAATCTGTGGTCTGAAGAAAGATGCGATCGGGAAACAATGGTCTGAACTCTTAGCGGAACAGGTAAGCTTTCAAGAATTAATTTTGGAAACGCTTGAAACGGGTAAGGCTTTTATCGGATATGAAGTGATTTTAAACCGCAACGATGGGAGTACTGTACCTCTAAGTGTGAGTACATCTACGCTGCGCAATAAAGAGAGTATCTTAGGAACGGTTATTGTGTTTAAGGATTTATCGGAACGAAAGGCCTTTGAAGATTGGGTGCGGAGAATTGATCGTTTGGCTGCAGTGGGAGAATTAGCCGCAGGAGTGGCTCATGAGATTCGCAACCCTTTAACGGCTATTTCAGGCAGCGCAGAAATTCTGATCGATGAAATACCAGAGGATAGTCCTTCGAGAGTGTTTGGCGATATCATTATCAAAGAGATTGTTCGCTTAGACAGGATTGTAGAAGATCTTCTTTACTTTGCTAAGCCCTCTAAGAACTATCTTTCGCAAACTGATCCCAATAAGCTGGTTTCCGAGACCCTTGATTTACTCACTCCGAGTCTTAAAAAAGAATGTGTCGTTTTGAATAAGGAATTAGACTCAAATATTGGAATGATTACCGTTGATTCTGGTCTGATCAAGCAAGTCTTGGTTAATTTGCTGCTTAATGCTGCGCAAGCAATGACACCCAAGGGTGGAGAGGTAAAAGTTCGGACGAGAGGTCTAGAGAATGGTATTGAAATTGAGGTAATGGATACGGGGTGTGGAATTGATCCTGAGAATTTAGAGCGAATTTTTGATCCTTTTTATACAACGAAGGATAGGGGAACGGGTTTAGGACTAGCTGTAAGTAGTAAGATTGTAGAAATTCATCATGGGCAGCTTACGGTCGAAAGTATAAAGGAAGCAGGAACCACTTTTACTTTATTTTTACCATATATAACTGAAGCGTAAGTAGGGGGAAAGCATATGCTGGAAAACGCAAATATTTTAATTGCTGATGATGAACCAAGCTTGCGTGTCGTTCTGGAAACTGTATTGCGTAAAGAAGGTTATAAAGTTGATTCCGTTGATAATGGTGCTGATGCTTTAAAGATGGCTTTGAATAAGGATTATGGAGCCGCCTTATTGGATATCCGAATGCCGCAGCTTGATGGGCTCCAGGTCTTCTACGAAATACAGAAACACAAGCCGGACTTACCTGTGATTTTAATGACAGCTTATAGTACAGCGGAAATTGCTGTTGAAGCGATGAAACGCGGAGTTTTCGATTATGTTCTTAAGCCGTTTAGTGTAGAAGAAGTTAAGATATTGATTGCCCGAGCTATCCGAATGTTATATTTGAGTAAAGAGGTTCAGTATCTCGCACAGGAGGTTCAAACATTAAGCCAGGAGCCTACTGGGCCATGTAAATTGATTGGGGAAAGTCCGAAGATTCAGGAAGTCTATAAAAGCATCGGCCGAGTTGCAAATTCTAAGGCGACAGTGCTCATTACGGGTGACAGCGGTACGGGAAAAGGTATGGTTGCTAAAACAATTCACTATGTCAGTGAACGTTGGCAAAAGCCTTTTATCCAAGTTAATTGTGGAGCAATACCTGAAGGTTTATTAGAAAGTGAATTATTTGGTCATGAAAAGGGTGCCTTTACGGGCGCAATCAATCAAAAGGCGGGTAAATTTGAACTTGCTGAGGGGGGAACGATTTTTTTAGATGAGATAGCGGAAATGAGTCCTAACTTGCAGGTTAAACTTTTACGCGTTCTTCAGGAGAGGGAATTTGAAAGGGTAGGCGGCTCTCAAACCTATACAGCTAATGTTCGTGTTATCGCAGCAACCAACCGCGATCTCTCTGCGGAAATTGCAGAAAAGCGCTTCCGGGCAGACCTTTTCTACCGTCTCAATGTTGTCTCAATTCACCTTCCGCCTTTGCGTGAGCGTGGTGACGATATTATCTTGTTAGCAGAGCATTTTCTTAAACGTTTTTCACTGGAGGCCCAGCGAGAGGATATTTTCTTCTCCCCGGAAGTGATTCAGATTTTCCGCAATTACTCTTGGCCGGGTAATGTAAGAGAATTGGAAAATGCAGTTGAGCATGCATTGATTATGGGTAATACGAAAGTCATACTCCCGGAAAATCTGCCAAGCAATTTAAATATGCAGGGAACGGGATTTCAGACTACAAATCTTTCAAAGGAGAATTTTCGATCCTTACGCGAGGTTCTAGACGAAGCGGAGAAGGCGCAGATCGTTGAAGCGCTTGGTCATACGGGCGGCAATCGGGTACAGGCCGCAAAACTCTTGCAAATTTCTCGCCGGGCTTTAATTTATAAGATTCAAGAGTATAACTTGACTTAAGTATAGGGAGTATACCTGTTAAAAATATGATGTGATAAGGGCAAACATAGCGAAAGCTATGGACGCAAAGCTATGGGTCTTCCACATAAAGTGATGACTGCCAGGCTTCCGAAGCTGTTCCGTCATGCCTTAGGGTATGGCGTTTTTTTATCAAAAATTTAATTAAAATATAATTTTTTAATTGAAAGGGGTATAGCTTTGAAAAGCATTAAAACAGGAATTATTTCATTTATCGGTGTTATTCTCATACTAACCCTTAGCATTCTTGCAGTTATTAATTACAACAATACCCAAAAGGTGATTATGAATGATCTTAATCAGACAATGACGTCAACAACACTAGGTGCGGCCAAGGATTTAGGAGCATGGATTAGTCTTCGTAAGGGAGAGTTAGAGACTATCGCTAATGCTCCGGTCATGGCCGCAGGTGATCAGACTGCAATAAAGAATTATCTTGGAACAGAATTAAAACGTCTGCCTGATTTCAGTACGTTTTGGTTATCTGATGAAAAAGGAAATTGGTACTCGCCTGCAGGGACTACAGGAAGCATCAGTGAAAGAGATTATTATCAAGAACTCCTAAAAACAGGAAAGACCGTTGTTTCTAATCCTCTTATTGGGAAGGCCGACGGAAAAATGGCATTTGTTATTGCAGTGCCCATTAAACAAAATGATAAGATTGTCGCTATCTTAGGCGGAAATGTTAAAATGGATGAATTGTCACGCAGAGTAACGGAAATTAAAGTAGGCCAAACGGGCTATGCAACACTATTTCAAAGCAATGGCATGACAATTGCCCATCCTAAGCCGGAACAAGTGCTGAAATATAACCCCATGGAGGATTCAACCCTTGATCCGATGCTCAAGTCGGGATTTGAAAAGATGCTTAAGGGAGAAACGAGTGAATTTCATATTAAGCTCAACGGCTCAGACATGATGATTGCTTATACACGGGTGCCAGGTGTTACTTGGTCTATCTGTGTTAACGCTGTCACAGAAGAGTTTAAAGGTCCCTTAGTAACCCTTGCTTATACTTCTGTGATTACAACAGCTATTTTGCTTATGATTGCGATTCTTGCGTTAGTTTTTCTAACAAACCGGATTACTAAGCCGCTTTCTAATCTTCAGGTAAGGGCTGAACAGGTAGCTCAAGGTGATTTAAGCCAAATTGAGGTTAATATTAATTCTAAAAATGAGATTGGTCGTCTAGCCGAGGCTTTACAAACAATGGTTCAGAACCTAAAGGCTTTGGTTGGACATGTTGCTGAATCATCAGGGCAGGTCGTCACTTCAGCGGAACACCTGGCTCTAAGTGCTGAACAATCTGCACAGGCAGGCGACCAAATTGCGGTCTCTCTATCCCAGGTTTCCGTCGGTGCAGAGAATCAATTAAGTACAATCGATGAGGCCCTGCAAGCGATGACCGGGATTCAAAACAGTATTGAACAAGCGACACGTAATACGGACCAAGTTGTGGATTTTTCGGAGAAAACCTTACTTGCAACTCAAATGGGGAGCAACGCTGTTGGTAAAGCCATGAACCAAATGAACCGTATCCAAAATGTAGTTACACAAGCAGCTGATCTTGTCCTTAAACTGGGTGATCGTTCGAACGAGATTGGAGAAATTGTTGATGCTATTTCAGGAATTGCTCAACAGACCAACCTTTTAGCACTTAATGCGGCCATTGAAGCAGCACGGGCAGGAGAACAAGGGCGAGGGTTTGCAGTTGTGGCAGAAGAAGTGCGAAAGTTAGCTGAGCAATCGGCAGAAGCAACGAAAGAAATTACGGGTTTAATCCATGAAATTCAAGGGGATACAGATCGGGCAGTGCAGGCAATGACTGAAGGGACCAAAGAAGTGGAGACAGGGGCGGAAGTGGTTGGAACTGCAGCTAAAAGTTTTGCAGAGATATCACTCTCTGTTAATACTATTTCCGAGCAGATCAAAGGACTATACGATAGGGTACAGCACGTTTCACAGGAAAGTGAGCGTGTCACGATGTCCATTGACCGATTAAGTGGTGTAAGTAAGGATGCAGTCGCACATGTTCAATCCGTATCTGCATCTTCAGAAGAGCAACTTGCTTTTGTTCAGGAAATAGCCCGTGCTAGCCAAGATCTCAGTACAATGGCTGAGAGATTGCAAAGGGCAGTGACAAAGTTCAAAATCTAAGGGTGCGCAGTTTATTGCACTGCAGCGTGAATTTGTTTCACAGGTTTGTAATCCTTTATCAAGCCCCATGAAGGTTAGGGTGGCCTCAAAGACAACGTGAGAATAGGCATTTTGACGTATTGAAGTTAAGGATCATTGTATTTGTAAAGACTGGCATGAAGTTTGCAAGTATTTTAGAAAGGAAATGGATGAGTTGTTTTCAGTCCAGACTAAAATATAAGGAGGAACTTCAGTATGAAAGATGTTGTTATCGTCAGCGCTGTTCGGACACCCATTGGTTCTTTTAATGGAGCCCTTAGTCAGGTTGAGGCTGCAGACTTAGGTGCAATTGTGATTAAAGAGGCTATTCAAATGGCAGGCATAGCTCCGGCCGATGTGGAAGAGGTCATTATGGGTAATGTTCTGTCAGCGGCTAAAGGTCAAAATCCTGCCCGCCAGGCTGCGATGAAAGCAGGAATTCCTCAAGAAATTCCATCTTGGACGGTGAGCAAAGTATGCGGTTCAGGCCTTAAAGCTGTAGTGTGCGCTGCTCAGGCGATTATTGCGGGAGATGCCGATGTAATTGTTGCGGGAGGGATGGAAAGCATGTCTCTGTCTGCTTATGCCCTGCCCAAGGCTCGGACAGGCTATCGTATGGGCAATGATACTATCGTCGATACGATGATCAATGATGGATTGAGCGATGCTTTCCATAACATTCACATGGGTGTAACTGCCGAAAATATCGCTGAGCAGTTCGGTATTACGCGTGAGGCACAAGATCAATATTCCGTACAAAGTCAAAACAGGGCAGAGGAGGCTATTAAAGCCGGCGCTTTTGTCGAGGAAATTGTACCGGTGACTATTCCCCAACGTAAAGGAGATCCTATTGTTGTCAATCAGGACGAATTCCCTCGTTTTGGCGCGACCTATGAATCACTTGCGAAACTGCGCCCAGCATTTAAAAAAGACGGAACAGTAACCGCAGCAAATGCATCGGGTATTAATGATGGGGCTGCCGCTGTTGTGGTTATGAGCAAAGAGAAGGCTGAACAACTCGGGCTTAAACCAATGGCCGTGATCACCTCTTGGGCTTCAGCAGGTGTTGACCCGCTTATTATGGGAACTGGACCTATTCCGGCATCCCGTAAAGCATTAAAAAAAGCAAACTTGACGATTGATGATATTGATATAGTTGAAGCAAATGAAGCGTTTGCTTCACAAACGTTAGAAGTAGCCAAAGAGCTTGGTCTTAAGCAGGAGAAAACGAATATCAGCGGTGGAGCTATCGCTTTAGGACATCCAATTGGAGCTTCAGGTGCACGTGTTTTGGTTACATTACTCCATGAAATGAAACGGAATGAAGCTCAACGGGGCTTAGCTACTCTCTGCATCGGCGGCGGACAAGGTATTGCCATGATCGTGGAACGGAAATAGTTCATTTTATCCAATTGAATGAATTATGGGAGGAAAAATAATGCGGGAAGCTGTGATTGTTAGCGCGGTACGGACACCTGTCGGTTCTTTCAACGGTGCATTTGCTCAAACCAGAGCTGCGGAGCTTGGTGCTGCGGCTATACGTGAAGCGATTAACCGGGCGGGAATAACTCCTGAACAAGTCGAAGAAGTCATAATGGGGAATGTATTACAGGGGGGACAAGGAGAAAATCCAGCCCGCCAGGCAGCTGTTTTTGCAGGTATTCCTCAGGAGACTCCAGCATGGACGATGAATAAGCTATGCGGTTCCGGATTAAAGGCAATTATTTGTGCGGCTCAGTCCATCCTCCTGGGAGATGCTGATATTATCGTTGCAGGCGGTATGGAGAACATGTCCTTAGCTCCTTATCTTTTACCGAAAGCACGCACCGGTTATCGTATGGGTAATGACGTTATTTATGATAGTCTCCTTAAAGATGGTTTGCTGGATGCGTTCGATAACATCCATATGGGTATAACAGCTGAAAATGTTGCAGAACAATTTAATATTACCCGTGAGGAACAAGATAAGTACTCTGTCAGCAGTCAGAACCGAGCTGAAAAGGCTATTAAAGAAGGAAAGTTTGAAGAAGAAATCATCCCCGTCAGTATTCCTCAACGCAAGGGGGAGCCTATCGTAATCAGTCAGGACGAGTTCCCGCGTTTTGGGGCAACGTATGAATCTTTGGCTAAGCTAAAGCCGGCCTTCAAAAAGGATGGAACAGTTACGGCTGGAAATGCTTCCGGAGTTAATGATGGCGCTGCAGCAGTAGTTGTTATGGAGAAGGAGAAGGCTAAAGAGTTAGGGCTTGTTCCTATGGCAACTATACGAGCCTATGCTTCTGCAGGTGTCGATCCGAAAATCATGGGAACCGGACCAATCCCGGCCAGCCGAAAAGTATTGGCCAAGGCGGGGATAAAGATGGGAGATATAGATCTCATCGAGGCCAATGAGGCATTTGCGGCGCAAACCTTAGAAGTGGCTAAGGAATTAGAACTCGATTTGGACAAGACCAATGTTAATGGGGGAGCTATTGCCATGGGACATCCTATTGGTGCCTCTGGAGCACGTATCTTAGTTACTTTGCTTTATGAAATGAAACGCAAAGAAGCGCATCGTGGTTTAGCGACTTTATGTATTGGCGGCGGCCAGGGTATTGCTTTGATTGTGGAACGTTAGGGTACCGAATATTATGATCATGGAACAAAGGGGCTGTGTGAATACACAGACCGGAGAAACCGCCTGAAATCATGAGATCTCAGGCGGTTTTTCCGTATGTTTAGGCAAAAAAAGCATGATTGAGATAAGAGAAAACGACTTAAGAGTGCGGCCAAAATGTAGCCTTTAATAATATCATGAGCTATTGCTTTAGAGACAGTATCTTGGCGCCTGAATAAGGATTCTTGAGTGTGCAGGATTATGCACCTGGAAAGTAAAACATTTCACACCATCATGAGCTTTTGACTCCGCAAATGACTGATCATATTAAGCATGTAATGACGAGAATCAGCCTGGGATCTGTATTTCCCGGGCTTTTCTTTTTTTTAGTTTATTTCTGAGAACTGGCATACCGATTGCTATATAAAAAGATGAAAGGTGGTGAAACAAAAATATCGGTTTTTTAATCCATTTTTTAATTAACTTTATCTTATAGAAGGAGGACTTATACGAATGGCATTACAAATTCAACCAGAACAAAAGCCCAATATTATGGAACGCATGGGCGGTGCTCTTGCCGAATGGAGTGAAAAATGGTTCCCGGATGCTTACGTTTTCGCAATTTTTGCCGTTGTACTCGTATCCATCGCTGCGTTAGCGATGGGGCGGACACCAATGCAAATTGGCGTTGATTTCGGTTCTAACTATTGGGGTTTAATTCCCTTCACGATGCAGATGTCCTTCGTTATTATTTCTGGTTATGTTGTGGCAATGTCCAAACCTGTTACGAAGTTAATTCAAAGATTAGCCGAGGTTCCGAAAACCGCAAAAGGTGCGGTAGCCTATGTCGCTTTCTTCGCAATGGTTGCTTCATTGCTGAGCTGGGGATTCAGCTTGATCTTCAGTGGCGTTTTGATTAAAGAAGTCAGTAAAAGAGTTAAAGATGTTGACTATCGAGCACTTGGCGCTGCGGGTTATCTTGGATTAGGAAGTATCTGGGCTTTAGGTCTATCTTCTTCAGCGGGCTTACAAATGGCGACTAAATCATCAATGCCTGCTGCACTTTACAAAATCAGCGGTGTTATTCCCCTGACCCAAACGATTTTTACCTGGCAAAGCGGGGTTATGGTTATTGTCTTAATTGCCCTTTCTGTAGCCATCTGCTACTTTTCCGCACCTGACGGAAAACATTCAAAGACTGCAGAATCTGCCGGTATTACCTATGGCGATAATGGGATTGTCATTGGAAAAGCCACTCGTCCAGGAGAAAAACCAGAATACAGCCCAATTTTAACCATTATCATTGTTATCCTGGGTGGACTTTATCTTGTTGATCTTATCAGTAAAAAAGGTCCTATTGCTGCTCTTGACCTAAATACGTATAACTTAATGTTCCTCCTGATAGGAATGATTCTTCATAAGAGTCCTAAGGCATTCTTGGTTGCTTGTGCTAAAGCAGTACCTGCAACCGGATCAGTTCTCATTCAATTCCCAATTTACTCGGGTATTTTTGGAATTTTAATGGGTTCCGGCCTTAATGAAGTCCTTATGAACTTCTTCGTCTCTGTCTCTACTCAACACACCTTTGCCCCGATTGTAGCTGTCTACTCTGCACTTCTTGGATTCCTGCTTCCTTCCGGTGGTGCAAAATGGGTTGTTGAAGCACCATATATTCTATCTGCTGCGCAACAATTGCATTTCAACATGGGTTGGGTTGTTCAGATTTACAATGCTGCCGAAGCATTGCCGAATTTTATCAATCCATTCTGGATGCTTCCTTTGATGGGTGTTATGGGCGTAAAAGCTCGTGACTTAGCAGGGTTCTCTTTCCTACAACTTATCTTCCATACTCCAGTCGTAATCATCATGGTATGGCTCTTAGGTTATACGATTCCTTATGTACCACCGATGATGTAGAAAAAAGGACAACTTCAGATGGAGTTTTTGCTCCATCTGAAGTCCCCCCCATAATAATTGACGCCAGTGCGTAATAAGGAGGTTGAAGCTGAATGGCGGTTATTATTAGCCCCGAAGAAGCGGCAAGTAAAGTCGAAAGTGGTAAAACAATTATGGTTGGTGGCTTCATTGGGTGTGGAGCGCCGGATAAGCTATTGGAACTTATTCGTCTCAATGGGACGAAAGATTTAACCCTTATTTCCAATGATACGGGTATTTTAGGGGACGCCCTATCACAACTCGTAGTAGAACATCGTATTAAGAAACTCATTGCCACCCATATTGGTACAAACAAAGAAACGGGAAATCAAATGAACTCCGGCGAAATGGAAGTTAAATTGGTACCGCAAGGAACTCTTGCAGAGCAAATCAGAGCAGCTGGTTCAGGACTTGGCGGAGTCTTAACTCCAACTGGAATTGGAACAATTATTGAAGATGGAAAACAAAAGATAGTTGTAGGAGGCCAAGAATTCCTTCTAGAATTGCCTATAAGTGCTGATATTGCGTTAATTAAAGCAAAGAAAGCCGATATAGCGGGGAATTTAGTCTATCACGGTTCTGCACGCAATTTTAATCCTATTATGGCTACAGCTGGAAAAGTTGTCATTGCTGAGGTTGAAGAAATTGTAGAAGCAGGCGAAATTAAACCGGATGAAATCCATACCCCAGGGATCTTTGTTGATTATCTCGTACTTGTACCTAAGGAGGTGGAGAAAGTTGGATAAGGAACAACGGATGGAATGGCTCATTAAACGCGTAGCTCAAGAATTTAAAAATGGTGATGTCGTTAACCTTGGTATTGGTATGCCGACGAAAGTTGCTAACTATTTGCCCGAAGGGGTCAATATTATTCTCCAATCCGAAAATGGTTTTTTAGGCATAGGGCCAACTCCTGAAGCAGGAGTGGAAGATAGGGATATTGTTAACGCAGGCGGGCAAAAATCGAGTATTCTAGCTGGCGGATGTACCTTCGATAGCTTTACGTCTTTTGGGATTATTCGTGGAGGGCATGTTGATGTAACGGTTCTTGGTGCACTGGAAGTCGACGAAGAAGGTAATCTTGCAAACTGGATGGTTCCTGGAAAAATGGTTCCGGGAATGGGCGGCGCTATGGATTTGGTCGTAGGTGCTCAACGCGTTATTGTTATGATGGAGCATTGTACGAAAAAAGGCGACAAAAAAATATTAAAGAAATGCACTTTGCCGCTTACAGCTTCTAAGCAAGTTAATTTAATTATCACGGAAATGGGTGTTATCGAAGTAACTCCAGAAGGCCTTCTGCTTAAGGAGATTGCTCCAGGACTTACCTTTGAGGAAGTGCAGGCTGCTACAGAACCGACATTATTAGATGGCACAGTATCAGAATTAGAAACTGCATAGAGAAGAAGACGAAGGGTATCAATAACAATAAAATGTTAAGAACTCTTACGGGTATTACCCTAATAATAGGTTAAATATTATTGTGGATGAGAGCCTGACCGAAAGGTCGGGCTCATTTGTATGATCTTGCCAAATTAAAGCCCGCCCCTTAAAATAAAGATGAATATCTACTTAGTATCTAAGTGAAACTTTTAAGGGAGTATTTACGTATACATTAAAGGAAAAAAAGCAAGTAGATAGGAGCGGCTTAAGAGATGGAAGACATGGATCTGATTCGACAGGTCCTTTCCGGGAAACATGAATATTATGAGTACCTCGTAGAACGATATCAGAAACCGTTAATTAATTTTCTGCGCGGAATTTTGCGCAATGAAGAAGAAGTTATGGATTGTACCCAGGAAGCTTTTCTTGCCGCTTATCGCAATCTCTGGAGGTATTCGCCGAAATATACCTTTAGGGCATGGCTTTATGCAATCGCGAGAAATAAGGCCATTGACCAGATGAGGAAGAGAAATAATGAAGTATCCTTGGCCTTTGATGAAAACTGGGCTGATCAGAAGGAAGGGCCGGAGGAAGCTTGGCTGATCAAGGAACGGAAGAACGAGGTGCAAGGGATACTTGAGGAACTTCCGGAGCATTACAGGCAAGTCCTTTATCTGAGATATCACCAGGAATTATCTTATGAAGAGATCAGTTTAGTTCTTGATATCCCTGTAAGTTCTGTTAAAAATCATTTATATCGCGGTAAAGAAAAACTTCGTCAGATCATGGAAAGGAGGGGCATTAATGCAGGAAATGGACATGTTGAACCGATTATTTCGGGATGAACCCATTAATGAAGATTCCCTACAACAGATGAAAATGGGAATAATGAATCAGATTCTTGCAAAACCGATGGATTTTCAAGCAAAGATTCTTAGAACACAGCGGCGGAAGTGGGGATTGCTGCTTCTGGCTCTTTTCCTGTTTGCCGGCATAGGGTTTTTCAGTCTTATTTGGTTCGAAGGGAACTGGTTGGTCCGTGAATATATAAATATATTAAGCGCATTCATGGAAGACGTAAAGGCGTTTGGCCGCCTTCGTGTTGGTTTAGAGTTACTTTGGCAGCAATATGTCTGGTCCTTTTTAGGGATCGCCTTTTCCTGGGTTCTATTTGACGGAATACATCATAAGATGTTCATAAAAGATTAAAAGGCTCGGCATTTGCCGAGTTTTTTACCAAAACTTTAAATAAAAAAGATAAAGAGCGATGAGAGAGGAAAGAGATGGGAAGGCTCCATGGACGCAGTCAAAAAGTTCTTTAAAGATCAGGCCCAGAATTTGAGTGAAGAGGCCTGGGAGGCAGCCCGTGAAATCGGGGAAAATCCGGAATTAGGCTATCAAGAGTTTTATGCAGTTAAAGTGTTAACCCATTTTTTAAGCAGTCATGGTTTTGAAATTGAACCTTCTGTTGCTGGATTGGAGACAGCTTTTATTGCTCGCTACCGGGGAAAAAGACCGGGCCCCATCATTGCATATTTAGCAGAGTATGATGCCCTGCCCGGGGTGGGTCACGGATGTGGACATAATTTAATAGGGGCAGCAAGTGCGGGAGCTGCAGTTGTTTTAAGCAAAAGTCCGGAGCTTTGCGGTGAAGTTTGGGTTATTGGAAGTCCTGCTGAAGAAACGAGCGGAGCCAAGGTAATTTTAGTTGAGAAAGGCGTTTTTGATCATGTCAATGCCGCGATGATGTTTCATCCGGGAAGCCAGCATGTACCGGAAATCTCAACTCTAGCGCTGGATGCTCTTGAGTTTACATTTTTGGGACGTCCGGCACATTCAGTTGCGGCTGTTCAATATGGTGTTAATGCACTGGATGCATTAATTGATTTTTTTAATAATGTTAATACGTTAAAAAAAAGGATTCCGGAGGATGCTCGGATTAACGGGATCATAACTGAAGGAGGAACGGCCCCGAATATAATTCCCGAGAGGGCAGTCGCTCGTTTTTACTTAAGAGCACGCCGTCGAAAAGTTTTAGATGAATTGCAGGAGAAGGTTATTCGCTGTGCAAAAGAAGCTGCGTCAAAGGTCTCGGCTCAAGTCGCCTGGCGTAAGTTCGAATTTTCATATGATGATATGCTGACGAATCGGACGATGGCAGAAACTTTCGCTCAAAACCTGCGTGAATTAGGAATTAAGAGGATATCTCCGCCGCAGGTTGCTATGGGTTCAGTGGATATGGGCAATGTAAGCCGTGTCGTTCCGGCAATTCATCCGTATCTTGCTTTAGGAAGAGGAATGGATATTCCGCATACTCGCGGTTTTAGCGAGGCTGCTCTTTCTCCGGCAGGGGAAGAGGTGCTCCTGCTGGCAATTCAGTCTTTAGCTTTTACGGGTTGGGATATTCTAAGCAACCCCAAGCTTTTACAGAAAATAAAGCGGGAATTTTGCCAAAGTTATTAGGTAAGCAAAAACCTATAAAAAAGGGGACGTTCCGGAGAATTAATTTTGAACGTTCCCTTTATCGTATGTTTTAGCTGTTGTTTTTCAGCGGGTGTTTAAAGCGGTGTAAGCTATCGGAAAGCACACCGGATAAAATAAGTCCAAAGGCGATGGCACCGGCAATGACCAGGGTTTTAGTTCCAAGCTGTATCCCTTCAGCATAATTATTTGCCATGAATTCACGAATGGTATCATAGGCTAGGCCGCCGGGAACTAATGGGATGATTCCGCTGATACTGAAGAGGGTAGCCGGCATTTTATGATAGCGGGCTAAAAATTGACTGAGTGTAGCAATCGTAAATGCGGCAGCGAGTGT
The DNA here is from genome assembly GCF_049860565.1 of Desulfitobacterium nosdiversum. Lineage (GTDB taxonomy): Bacteria > Bacillota > Desulfitobacteriia > Desulfitobacteriales > Desulfitobacteriaceae > Desulfitobacterium_A > Desulfitobacterium_A nosdiversum. The sequence continues at coordinate 313,161 of NZ_CP172056.1, read as the reverse complement.
TGCCGAAGCCATATTGAACCGGGGCAATTCCATGAGGAAAGTATAAATGACCCAGCCAAGCATGCCGATTAAGCCTCCGCTGGGTAAAAGCCGGCGAGGAACATTAAAAAGAATTCCAAAGGCCATTGTGGAAAAAAAACTTGTATAAAATGCAGTTAAATTCACGGGCATCCGCTCCTTATTATGAACTCAGCAAGGTAAGGATGACAGCAACTCCTGTACCGACGGCTAACGCCGTAAAAAAGGCTTCAGCACTGCGGGCTAACCCGGAAACAAGATCTCCAGCCATCAGGTCTCGAACGGCATTGGTAATAAGCACACCGGGAACAAGGGGCATGATCGAGCCAATAATAATTTTATCAACGTGCGAGTTTGGGACAAGATGGTAGAAAAAATAAGAAATAGCTCCAATAATAAAGGAGGCTAGAACTTCTGAAAAAAATTTAACTTTGACCATTTTATTCGTATTGATATAGACGAGATAACCAATCCCTCCAGTCAGAAAAGCAAAAGAAAAATCGAGCCAAGATCCTCCGTACATCATGGAGAAAAAACCGCTGGCGACTGCAGCACAAAGGATTTGCAGCTTGGTTGAATATAAAGGTTTAGCCTGATCAATTTCACGCAGATTTAAGTAGGCTTCAGCAAGCGTTATATTTCCCATACTCAGCTTTCGGGAGATATCATTAACTAAAGCGATTTTATTTAAGTCAATCAATCGTTCGGAAATACGCAGGAATTTAGTTTGTTCGGCTTCGCGGTGTTCACCCTGGATGGAAAGAAAGATCCCGGTTGGAGTAACATAACTATGCGTTTCATAGATAGCACAAGCTTGAGCAATCCGGTTCATGGTATCTTCAACGCGATAGGTTTCAGCTCCGCTTTGAAGCATAACTTTTCCTGCCAACAAACAAACTTCCATTATATCTGTAATTGGGGCGACCACAATATTCCTCCATCCTATTTTCTATGACCTTATCATACCACAAAGAGACTGAGTTAATTAGAGATAAAAATTGAGGAAAGTGTTGAATGTTTATGCGCGTAAATGTATAATTATTAAAATGTAATGACGAAGAGGAAAGGGATACAAGGGGGCTATCGTTTTGAAAGTTGGAATTTTGGGGGCAACAGGCTATACAGGTCAGGAACTTGTACGCCTTTTAGAGCAACATCCTGAGGCACAAATCGAATTTTTGGGTTCTTCCAGTTCGGCGGGGGAAACCTATAATGAAATGTTTCCTCAGTTTATGGGAACACCTTTGGGAAAATTAGCGGATGAACAGGTTCCGGATGTTGATGTTTTATTTTGTGCACTTCCTCATGGTTTAACCGCTTCCCGGACGGCGGAGTGGTTGGAACGCGGAATTAAAGTGATTGATTTGGGTGCAGATTTCCGGCTTAAGGATCCGGAAGTGTACGAAGCTTGGTATAAAGTAAAACACCCTGCTCCGGAATTGATCCCGCAAGCGGTTTACGGACTGCCGGAACTTTATCGTCAAGAGATTCAAGGGAAGGTGCTTGTAGCAAATCCCGGCTGTTATCCAACAGCCTCGATTTTGGCTTTAGCACCTCTTGTCAAAAATAAATTGGTTAAGGTGAATTCCATTATTATTGATGCAAAGTCCGGGGTGTCTGGATCCGGACGTAAAGCTTCATTGGGAAATCATTTCAGTGAAGTTCATGAAAACTTTAAGGCCTATGGAGTTGCCGAGCATCGTCATACGCCTGAAATTGAGCAGCAGCTATCCCGTGCAGCAGGGCAATCATTTATGCTCAGTTTCACTCCGCATCTCGTACCCATGATTCGCGGAATTCTGGCGACGATTTATGCTCAGGTTGAAGAAGGAGTTTCGGAAGGTGCTCTCCGCGAATGTTGGGAAGAAGCATATGAGGGGGAAGAATTTATTCATATTCTTCCTCAAGGAATTTTGCCGCAAACGAAGTTTGCACTTGGAAGCAATCATGTGTTTCTACAACAGAAATATGATAAACGCACCGGCCGGGTCGTTCTGATCAGTGCTATTGACAATCTTGTTAAAGGGGCAGCGGGGCAGGCTGTTCAAAATATGAATATTCTCTTTGGCTTGCCGGAGAACAAGGGTTTAGGCGGCCGGGCACTTTGGCCGTAAGATTTTACTAAACTGAAACTAATTATGTTTATTTCAAAAAAGAGGTTGGTGAACTGGATGTGCAGTGAGAAAAACTCGCCCTGGAAGTGGATTGACGGCGGAGTAGGAGCGCCTCAAGGCTTTCAAGCCACTGGAACTATGGCGGAAATTAAGTATAAAGACAAATACGATGTAGCGCTGATTTATTCTCGTGTTCCGGCTCAAGCAGCCGGAGTTTTTACCCGAAATAAGGTAAAAGCTCACCCCTTGCTGCTTACCCAAAAACACCTGGCAAACAGCCTTGCTCAAGCCATTGTCGCAAATAGCGGAAATGCAAATGCTTGTGTCGGTGAGCCTGGAGATAGGGCAGCTGAGGTCATGGCGAAGATTGCGGCTTCAGAATTGGGGCTGAAGGCGGAAGACGTTCTTGTAGCTTCAACAGGGGTAATTGGTGTCGAAATGCCCGTGGAACGTGTAACCCAGGGTATTACGAAGGCTGCCCAAGATTTCGGCGCAACGAAAGGCGGACAGAGTTGGACGGCTCAAGAAAAAATCGAGCACGCCCATCAAGCTGCTCTAGCCATTATGACAACGGATACACTGGTAAAGGAATTTGCCTGTGAACTTCCTTGCCGCAACGGGGTGATTCACCTCGGCGGAATTGCTAAGGGTTCCGGAATGATTCATCCGAATATGGGAACGATGCTCGGATTCTTAACTACAGATGCAAAGCTCTCCGCAGCCCAGTTACAGGAACTTCTGAGACAATCTGTCGATGTAAGCTTTAATATGGTGACGGTTGATGGCGATACGAGTACAAACGATATGGTCTTGTTTCTGGCCAACGGAGAATCAGGAGTAACTCCTGAAGGGGAGGAATGGGCTGCTTTTCAGGAGATGGTTAAAGTCTTTTGTATTCGTCTTGCAAAAGAGATTGCAAGGGATGGGGAAGGAGCGACCAAATTCCTTGAGGTTCAAGTGACTGGGGCTGAATCCTCCGAGGATGCGCGGAGGATTGCCAAGTCGATATGCGGTTCGAGCTTAGTCAAAACCGCAATGTTTGGTGAAGATGCCAACTGGGGGCGGATTCTCTGCGCAGCCGGTTATTCCGAAGCTAGGTTTGATCCTGCCAAGGTGACGATTTATTTGGGAGATGTTCAGGTCGCCAAGAACGGAAAAGGCGTCAATTTTTCGGAGGAAGAGGCTAAAGCAGTTCTCTCACAAAAAGATATCAAGATTTCTCTCCTGCTTGAGGATGGAGAGGCGGAGGCAACGGCTTGGGGCTGTGATTTAACCCATGAATACGTGACGATTAATGGAGATTATAGAACCTGAGAGAAAGAGGGAAGGAAGGAAATGACACCGTTAGATCAAGGAATAGACAAAGCGAGGATTTTAATAGAGGCTTTGCCCTATATCCAGAAATTTGCCGGGAAGACAATGGTCATTAAATATGGCGGGCATGCCATGCTCGATCAAAACTTAAAAGAATCGGTTATGCTTGATGTGCTGCTGCTCCACTCTGTCGGAATTCGCCCTGTGATTGTTCACGGCGGAGGGCCTGAAATCAACACGATGCTTAAACGGGTTGGGAAGGAAAGCCAGTTCATTCGAGGGCTTCGTGTGACCGATGAGGAAACGATGGAAATTGCGGCCATGGTTTTGGTGGGCAAGCTGAACACTGAAATTGTTTCCCTGCTTAACCGTTTTGGCGGCAAAGCCGTTGGGTTATCCGGCAAAGATGCTCAGCTTTTACAAGCCGTAAAAAAACCGCTCAAGGTGCAGAATACGGAAGGTCAATTAGAAGAGGTTGACCTGGGATTTGTTGGGGAAATTGAAAACGTTTCTCCGGGAATTGTTGAATCTTTACTCGATCAAGGATATATCCCGGTCATTTCTCCCTTAGCGGGAGGAGAAGATGGCGAAAGTTATAATATCAATGCAGATACGGCTGCCGGCAAGGTAGCGGAAGCCTTGAAAGCGGATAAGTTCCTATTGCTTACCGATGTACGCGGGGTTTTAAAGGATGTTCATAACCCTGACTCGCTCATTTCGATCGTAAAACAGGAAGATGTTCCCCAGCTGGTCGAAGAAGAAATTCTTACGGGCGGGATGATACCTAAAGTCGAATGCGCATTGGGAGCCCTCCAAGGCGGCGTGGGAAGTGTTCATATTCTTGATGGACGCTTACCCCATGCAATTCTGCTTGAACTGTTTACAGACGGCGGAATTGGTACAATGATTGTATAAAGACAAAACTATACTAGAAGACAGACGGGTAGAAGATAATAGTCAAACGGAAAGGGGAAATGATGATGAGCACGGAAACAGAGAAATTGATCCAGGAAGGTCAGGCTGTCGTCATGAATACGTACGGCCGCTTGCCGATGGCCCTGGTAAAAGGCGAAGGATCTTGGGTTTGGGATGTGGAAGGAAATAAATATTTGGACTTTGTCAGCGGGATTGCGGTGAATTCCTTAGGGCATAAGCATCCTGAAGTGGTGAAGGCCATTCAGAAGCAAACTGAGGAGATCTTGCATACCTCGAATTTATACTGGATTCCCAACCAGATTCACTTGGCAAAGCTTTTAGTGGAAAATTCGTTTGCCGATAAGGTTTTTTTCTGCAACAGCGGCGCGGAAGCGAATGAAGGAGCGATTAAACTCGCGCGAAAATATGCTAAAGCGCATTACGGGAATGAAAAATACGAGATTTTATCCCTGAAGAATTCATTCCACGGCCGGACTTTAGCGACCTTGACGGCGACAGGACAGACGAAATATCAGGCAGGATATGAGCCTTTGCCGGAAGGATTTGCTTATGCCGAACTGAATAATCCGGACGATCTTAAGCAGAAGATCACCGATAAAACAGCAGCAGTGATTATTGAACCCATTCAAGGCGAGGGAGGCATCATTCCGGCTGAACTCGATTTCTTGCAAACCGCTCGGAAACTCTGTGATGAGAAAGGGGCACTTCTTATCTTTGATGAAGTCCAGACAGGCGTTGGACGGACGGGTAAGCTCTTTGCTCATGAATGGAGCAGCGTAAAACCGGATATTATGACCCTTGCCAAAGCCTTAGGGGGAGGAGTTCCGATTGGAGCAATGCTTGCTAAGGACGAGGTTGCATCAGCCTTTAAACCAGGGGATCATGCTTCAACCTTTGGCGGGAATCCTTTGGCGACTGCAGCCGGATGTGCGGTCCTTAAGGTAATGCTGGAAGAAGGCTTCTTCGAAGATGTACAGGAACATGCTGCGTATTTTAAAGCGGAATTGCAGAAGTTAGCGGATAAATATCAGACAGGTGAGCCTGTTCGGGGAATCGGCTTTCTTTTGGGATGGCCTCTTGCTAAGCTGGGTCCTGAGACTGTGAATGCCTGCCGTGAAAAAGGCTTGCTGATCAATTTTGCAGGGGGAAAAGCCCTTCGTTTTGTGCCTCCGATCAATGTGAGCTATGAAGAAATCGATCGGGCTGTAAAAATTCTTGATGACGTTTTTTCTTCACTTTGGTAAAAAAATTTTATTGATCAAATACTGAGAATGACTTAAAGTATATTAGATATGGCAAATTTTCAAAGTAATTGGGTGTCTAACCCCAGGGAGGAAAATAAGATGCAGGCAGCTTTAGTCCTTGAAACAGGACGGATCTTTATGGGTGAGTCCTTCGGGATGAATGGGGAAGCCTGGGGAGAGGTTGTTTTTAATACCGGAATGACGGGGTACCAGGAGGTACTCACCGATCCCTCCTATGCGGGACAAATGGTATGTATGACCTATCCGCTTATTGGGAATTACGGAATTAATGCGAGTGATTATCAGTCGAGAAAAATTCAAGTTCAGGGCTTTATTGTTAAAGAAGCTGCAAGTGATCCGAACCATTGGCAAGCTGAGGAAAAGCTTTCTCAGGCATTGGAACAAGCCGGAATTGTGGGGATCAAGGGGATTGATACTCGAGCTTTGACACGGCTTATACGGGAATATGGTGTGCTTCGCGGAGTTATCACCACTGAATTGGATCATCTGGATGAACTTCCATCCCGTCTTCGGGAATGGGAAGTGTCTCCTGAAGTTGTGGCCGAGGTCAGCACGAAAGAGGTCTATACACTGAGTTCTGCCAAGGACAATGAGGAAGGCCCGCAAAATCCCTTTCACGTTGTCGTCATGGATTTTGGTATCAAGGAAAATATTCTGAGGGCGATGCAGGAAAAGGGTTTTGACTTAACGGTTGTTCCTTACTCCACCTCAGCGGAGGAGATTTTAGATTATCGACCGGATGGAGTCTTTCTCTCGAATGGTCCCGGAGATCCAAAGGTTGTGAGCCAAGGGATTGAGACGATTGCTAAGCTGGTAGGCCAGCTTCCCATTTTTGGGATTTGCTTAGGACACCAGCTCTTGACATTGGCTTTGGGCGGAGATACCTATAAGCTAAAATATGGGCATCGCGGAGGAAACCAGCCGGTTCAAGATTTACAAACCCAAAAAGTCACGATAACGTCGCAAAATCATGGCTATGCTGTGGCCGAGCAAAGCTTAAAGGAAACACCGCTTAAAGTGACCCATCGCAATTTAAACGATCAGACGGTTGAAGGCGTAGAACACAACAGCCTCCCCATTTTTTCAGTTCAATATCATCCGGAGGCAGGACCGGGACCGAGTGATTCCCTCTATTTATTTGATCAATTTGCAGAATTAATGGAAGAAAGAAGGACTCATCATGCCTCTTAATTCGGCTTGGAAAAAAGTATTGGTCATTGGTTCCGGGCCGATCGTCATTGGGCAAGCGGCTGAATTCGACTACGCCGGAACACAGGCCTGTAAAGCTTTAAAAGAGGTCGGACTGGAAGTCGTCCTCGTGAACAGCAACCCTGCTACGATTATGACAGACGTGCATATGGCCGATAAGATTTATCTTGAGCCTCTGCTTCCTGAACGGCTGGAAGTCATTCTCGCTAAGGAAAAGCCTGATGCGCTTCTTCCGACTTTAGGCGGACAGACAGGCTTAAATTTAGCGATGGAACTCGAAAAACAAGGGGTTCTTGAACACTATGGCGTTGCCCTGATCGGATGCAATGCGGAAACGATCTACAAAGCAGAGGACCGGGAAGCGTTTAAAGAGACAATGCTTGCGATCGGCGAACCGGTTGCTGACAGTTCGATTGTGACAACGATTGAAGAAGGACTGGAATTCACTGGGCGCATTGGCTATCCGGTGATCATTCGTCCTGCCTATACGCTTGGTGGAACGGGCGGGGGCATAGCGAAGAATGAACGCCAGCTTCGCGAGATTTTACAATTGGGATTACAAGCGAGCCCCATTCATCAATGTTTGCTGGAGCGAAGTGTAGCCGGTTGGAAAGAAATCGAATATGAAGTGATGCGGGACGACGCGGATAACTGCATTACGGTTTGTAATATGGAAAATATCGATCCCGTAGGAATCCATACGGGAGACAGTATCGTTGTCGCCCCTTCGCAGACCTTGACTGATGTCGAGTATCAAATGCTGCGGGCATCGTCTTTGAAAATTATTCGTACCCTAGGTGTCAATGGTGGCTGCAATGTTCAATATGCTCTTAACCCCGCAAGCCGAGAGTATGTGGTTATTGAAGTCAATCCTCGGGTCAGCCGTTCAAGTGCGCTTGCCTCAAAAGCAACGGGTTATCCTATTGCCAAAATGGCTGCTTTAATTGCCGTAGGCTTTACGCTGCCTGAACTGCAAAACCCGGTAACGGGTCATACGAGCGCTTGTTTTGAGCCTGCTTTGGATTATGTCGTTGTTAAGTTCCCGCGCTGGCCGTTTGACAAGTTTCCTGCCGCCGATAACCGCCTGGGAACCCAGATGAAGGCAACGGGTGAGGTTATGGCTCTGGAGAGAACGCTCGAAGGAGCTTGGCTCAAGGCGATTCGTTCTCTGGAGATCGGGGCTGTCGGACTGCGTATTCCTGATGCTGCACGCTGGACAGAGATTGAGATTGAAGATAAATTGTCGGAAGCTGATCATGAACGCTTTTTTGCAGTCGCTGAAGCTTTCCGCCGGGACTGGACCATTCTTGAAGTTCAAATGCTGACGAAAATGGATTCCTTCTTCCTGCATAAAATCAAGGATTTGGTCGCTTTAGAACAGCGCTTAAGCCAGGAATCGCTTACCTCAGAACTTCTGGGCTTGGCTAAAAAACTAGGGTTTTCCGATAAATCGATCGGTCGCTTAACCCAAAAGAAAGAAGAGGAAATCCGTCTGCTGCGTTATCAGGAAGGAATCCGTCCTGTTTATAAGACGGTGGACACCTGTGCCGCCGAGTTTTCTTCCTCAACTCCTTACTACTATTCAAGCTATGAAGAGGAAGATGAGGTTGCCGTGCATTCCGGCCCGAAGGTCGTCGTCTTAGGTTCCGGGCCGATTCGGATTGGACAGGGAATTGAGTTCGACTATTGCTCTGTTCAGGCACTTTGGGCCCTGCAAAAGGCGAATGTTGAATCCATCATGATCAACAATAACCCGGAGACCGTTTCTACGGATTTTGATACAGGAGATAAGCTTTACTTTGAGCCGCTCACCCTTGAAGATGTGTTGCATGTTGTCGAAAAGGAAAAGGCTGACGGTGTTCTTGTTCAGTTCGGAGGCCAAACGGCGATCAATCTCGCCGGTCCGCTGAGTCAAGCGGGTGTCAGGATTATGGGGACACAAGTTGATGCCATCGATGCAGCGGAAGATCGTGAGCGTTTTGCACAGCTTCTCCTTGAACTCGGTATTCCTCAGTCAGAGGGACGGGCTGCGACTTCTGTCGATCAAGCGAGGGAAATAGCCAACGAACTCGGATTCCCGGTATTGGTTCGTCCTTCATATGTTATCGGAGGCCGGGCAATGCAGGTTGTAGATAATCTCAAAGAACTGGAAGAATATCTGTCACGAGCGATTACCCTTTCTCCGGAGCATCCGATTCTTGTCGATAAGTATCTGGAAGGCAAAGAAGTAGAAGTAGATGCTGTTTCGGATGGGGAAATTACAGTCATTCCGGGAATCATGGAGCATATCGAGCGGGCTGGAGTTCATTCCGGAGACAGTTTCGCGGTATATCCGCCCCAGGGCTTGACTCCGGCGGAAATTCAGCAAATTCAGGATTACACCTGCCGAATCGCGGAAGGGCTCGACATTAGAGGGCTTGTCAACATTCAGTTTGTTGTCGTGAGCGGAAAGGTCTATATCATTGAAGTCAATCCGCGGGCAAGCCGGACGGTTCCGATCATTTCCAAAGTAACGGGAATTCCGCTTGTAAGCTTAGCCGTACAAGTCGCCTTGGGTAAAAAGCTTTCTGATTTAGGTTATACTCATGGCTTAGCCCCTGAGATTCCCTTTGTGGTTGTGAAGGCTCCCGTTTTCTCCTTTGAAAAATTGACGAAGGTCGAAACTTCACTCAGCCCGGAAATGAAATCTACAGGCGAGGTATTAGGAATGGATCTCACCTTTGGCCATGCCTTGGCAAAAGCTTTTGCGGCTTCGCATGTTCCTCTCCCAGAACAAGGCAACATTTTAGTCAGTGTAGCCGAAAAAGATCTTCCTGAGGCGATGACCTTAACACGGGAGCTTGAACGTTTAGGTTTTGGGGTAAAAGCTGCGGGGAAATCCGCTAAAGCCTTAGCCCTTTGCGGTGTAGAGGCTGAGGAGGTTGGGGAAGGCAGTGTTGAGCTTCAAGAAGCGATTCGCCGCCGCGAATTCTCCTTTATCCTCAGTACGCCGATTAAGGGGCCTGAGGAACGGACAGGATACCTCCTGCGTCGTTTGGCTGCTGAGCATCGTGTGCCTTGTCTTACCTCGATGGATACAGCTCGAGCTGTCGTTCGCGCCCTTAAAGAAATTAGAGGGAATACGAGTCCTCAGGCCTTAACATTACAAGAATATCGAGCAATAAATTAGAGCATGTGATAAAATAAAAAGGACAGGAATCACATAATATGGTTCCTGCCCCTTTTTTATCCTGATATATCCTGCGAATCTAGCCTACTTTGGCTGTATGCCTTTAAATAGATGAATTAAATAAAGAAAGAATAAAATGAGAGAATAAGAAAGATTGAGAAGAGAGTATGAGAGAGGAGTTCATATGAAGAAGGGAATTATTTTATTAATAATTGCCAATATCCTTTGGGGAGGCAATTACATTTGCGGGCGATTTTTAGGGCCTGCTTTACCGCCGAATCTTTTAAATACGATACGTTGGGCAATTTCCACCGTAATACTTTTCGGAATCTTGCTCCTGAATAAAAAGAAGATTCCAATTTTTGCAATGTGGAAGGAATTTTTAATCCTCGGTTTTTTCGGGATATTTGGTTTTTCAACTTTAAATTACATGGGTTTAAGGTTGATCAGTGCTTCTCAGGCCGGAATGATTTCAGCAGGCACGCCGGTGGCTATACTGATGTTTTCCTTTCTGTTACTTAAAGAGCACATTTCGTTTAAGTCCTGGCTGGGTACTTTTATTTCGTTGGCAGGTGTGATTATCTTATTTCTAGGCAAGCAAGGCAGTGGTGTTGCTTCAGGATCTTGGATCGGAGGTCTTGAAACGATCCTTGCCGGCTGGGCCTGGGCTCTCTATACTGTCTTTGGCAGGAAGTTTGGGAAAAACACGGATCCGCTCATCATGACGGCTGGGGCTGCTTTTTACGGTACGCTTTTCAGTGCGCTGAGCTGTATTGGAACGGTTCGCTTGGATATGATTCATATGACAGGGAGCGCCTGGTTGGCAGTAGCCTATGTCAGTACTTTAGCGTCTGTAGGTGCCTTTTACGCGTGGAATTTGGGAGTTAAAATTCTTGGGGCAAGCAAAGCGGCTCCCTATCTTAACCTTATCCCTGTGTGCACGGTTATTCTAGGCATTTTCCTTTTAAAAGAAGTAATATCAGGAATTTCGCTGCTCGGGGGGATTATCACCATTCTGGGTGCAATTTTGGCGACACAAAGATCTTCTTCGACTTCGGCCACGGTTCAAGCTGAGAACAGTGTAAATCATGTGTGTTCTTCTTCCGGTGTTGCAGAGTAATATAATCATTCGCAAATTGGATCTATTAAATAGAGGAAGCTCGCTTTGTTTTAAGTAAAGTGCCCCCCATGTCAAGGACAATTTAAAAAAAGGGCCTATAAAATCTCTGTGAAACTGCTTAAATGGGTTTTACGGAGGAGATATGCAAGCAAACGCTGGCAGTTATATCACTTCGATATGACTGCCAGCGTTAAATATATCCGCATATCTATAAACATTATGAAAGCTACTGTAAAAAGATTTCGCTCATCAAAGCAAAACTTCAAAAAAGAATACGAGCAGTTAGAAGACTTTTTCGAACAGCTCCGCAGTGATTACTGGTCAGTGAAGAGTTCTCTGGATGAAGCAAATAAAAAAATAGAGTTATTAGAATCACTGTGTCGCATACATGGCATCTCTATTCCGGAAGAAATACCGTTTTGATCTTAATATACCGATGCGAAAGAGCCGTCGTTCCGGAATACAGTGAGCCGCTTGTATGGAAAAATTGAGCCATAGTTCCGGAGACATAGAGCCTTGGTAAATCTATTGAGAAGACATTGCTTAACAGCCTGCTTTATGACTCAAAATAAGACTTGATATGGGGGCGGCGGATGCTACCCTAGATTAAAGGGATGGGGCTTACCCCAAAGGAATACATCATTTGAGCCACAGCCCTCGACCCATTGAAGCATCCGTCGTAGGGTCCCATGTCAAGTCTACCCCAGAGTGGTTTCGCTGTTTCCGAATACTGGCTTCGTAAAACGGAACGGTGGCTCTCACTCGCTGGAACAATCGCTCATAGTGCCCTGTATTAAATCCGATCTACACATGAATAGGATAATTTCCAGTCCGGAGATATTTTTCGTACTGGTTTGGTGACAGCTTGGCTAAATCCCATTGGTAGCGATCATTGTTGTAGTAATCCATATAGTCTTCAATAATGACCGTTAATTCTTCGAATGTATTGCAGCCTTCCAGGTGGATTTCATCTTTCATATGGCCAAAGAAGGACTCCTGAGGCGCGTTGTCCCAACAATTCCCTCGCCTTGACATAGACTGACGCAGTTCTTTGTCCTTGAGCAAGGCCTGGAATGATATGCTGGTATAATCGACTAAAGAAAAGGGATTACTCCCTTTCCCTCGTCTAAGAACCGTACGTGAGAGTTTCCCGCTCATACGGCTCAAGCATTTCTTTACCATTTCTGGCGGCAATCAGTGAGGCTAGTTTCATTTTTCTCTTTGTAAAGTATTCTTCGTCTATAAAGGGATTTTGAGATATCTTTAATTTAGGGTGACGGACGATATCTATCCTTCTTAGATTGATGAGACTGTATTCATCCGTCATGAACAGCCATCTCTTCCCATTCTTTTCGTGCCAATATTTGTTTAGTCGCCACCATTTATTTTTGTTGGGGTGGCGATGTTTTGCCCATTGTTGCAAGAGAAGATAGAGAGTGTTATTGATGTAAGAAAAAGTTTGACTTGCCACGACATGTCTATGATAGTTAGTCCACCCTCTAATGATTTGATTAAGCCTTCGAATTATTTCAGACTGACTCGCCGCTTTGCCTTCTTTCAGAATGATAGTAGCGCATTTCCGTGTCAGGGCTTTGATGGAATTCTTTGATGGTTTGACAATCAATTTTCCTTTAAACTTTCGAAATGTCCAGCCAAGAAAGTCGAAGCCGTCATCTATATGCGTAATCATTGTTTTCTCTTCGGATAGAGTTAGCCCGCGATTTTCTAGGAATTGACTAACAGTTTCTTTCAGTTCTTCTGCTATTTCTTTTGTATTTGCGGTAATGATAAAGTCATCAGCGTATCGCACCAGATTTACTTTGGTTTTGGCCCGATAGTGATTTTCTATTTTACCCTTTGAATTTCGATGGTATTTGTCTTGAATTAACTTTTCAAGACCATCTAACGTTATGTTTGCATATAGGCTTGAGATGGCTCCTCCTTGTGGTGAACCTGTGTTTGTAGGAAATAAGTTGCCCTCGTATATGAACCCTGATTTTAGAAATTGCTTCATTA